>DASQJO010000497.1:0-3380 GCA_035630955.1 Kineosporiaceae bacterium | reverse complement strand
AGGCCGTCGCGGACCTGCCGGTCGTCGTCTCCTCCGCTCTCGAGACGAGCGTGGGTCTGGCGGCCGAGCTCGCGCTCGCGGGGGCGCTCCCCCGGCTGGAGCTCGCCTGCGGCGTCGGCACTCTCGCGCTGCTCGCCGGCGACGTCGTCGCGGAACCGGTCGCGCTCGTGGACGGCGCGCTCCCGGTGCCGACGTCCCCGCCGGCGCCGGACCCCGCGCTGCTCGCACGCTGGGAGCAGCGGGACCCGGCGCGTCGGCGCTGGTGGACCGACCGGCTCGCCCGGGCGCACGCACTGCTGCGGCAGGTCTCGGGCGCACCGCCCGCTGGCCCGATCTGACGGGCTCGGGATACTGCACGGCATGACTGACGGAGCACCCGCCGGGGCGTCCCAGCTCGTCCAGATCAGCCGCACCCTGCCCGCGCCGCCGGAGCGCGTGTGGGCGGCGCTGACGGACGCCGAGCAGCTGCGCGCCTGGTTCTGGCCGAGCAGCTTCGACACGACGGTGACCGCGGACGCGCGGGTCGGCGGCCGCTACCGGATCGCCTCGACGAATCCCGAGATGGCGGTGAGCGGCGAGTACCTGGAGGTCGCCCAGCCCCAGCGGCTGGTGACGACCTGGCAGTGGGACGGCGAGGAGGCCAGCAGCACGGTCCGCATCGACCTGCTCGGCAACGAGCGGGGCAGCGGCCTGGTGCTCACGCACGAGGGCCTGGCGCCCGACGCGGTCGCGGAGCACCAGCAGGGCTGGTCGGACTGCCTGGACCGGCTGCCCGGCCACCTCGCCTGAGCCGGGTCAGCGGCGCGGCGGCCGGTTGCGCTCGTTCCAGTCGCGCATCCGCTTGGGGTACCCGACGAGCCGGACGTCGTACACGGGCACGCGCAGCTGCTCGGCGAGACCCTGGACGATCTTCGGGTCCTCCACGCGGCGCCGGGTCCACTCCCCCGAGGACGCGACGAGCAGCACGGTCGGCGGGGTCACCGTCGTCCGGGGCTCGATGAAGGCCTCGACGCCGACCCGGGTGCGGACGAAGTCCTCGAGGTGACGGCGGACGTCGTCGAGCTCCTGCCGGCGCTCGCTCCTGGCGGAGGTCCCGGCGCGCAGCCGTCCGAAGAGTCCCATCCCGCTCCCTCGTGCGACCTGTCGTGCTGTGGTGACGTGCGAAGCGATCCCGGCGTTCCCGCGCGTCCCCCGACCGGCGGGAGGCGGCGCGCCGAAGGTCGCCGAGGAATGACAGGATGGCGTCGGCAGTCCCGCAGTCCACAACGCAAGGGAGCGCGCCCGTGTCGGAGTCCACCGCGAGCAACGGCGAGAAGGTGTACGACGTCGTCGTCCTGGGTGCGGGCAGCGGTGGCTACGCCGCGGCGCTGCGCGCGGCGGAGCTGGACCTCTCCGTCGCCATGGTCGAGAAGGACAAGGTCGGCGGCACGTGCCTGCACCGGGGATGCATCCCGACCAAGGCCCTGCTGCACGCCGCCGAGATCGCCGACCACACCCGCGAGAGCGAGCAGTTCGGCGTGCGGACGTCGCTCGAGGGCATCGACATGACGGGCGTCAACAAGTACAAGGACGGCGTCGTCGGCCGGCTCTACAAGGGACTCGCCGGCCTGGTGAAGACCCGCGGCATCGAGGTCGTCGAGGGTGACGGGCGCCTCGTCGCCGCGGACACCGTCGACGTCGGCGGCCGGCGGCTCACGGGCCGGAACGTCGTGCTGGCCACCGGCTCGTACGCCCGGACGCTCCCCGGCCTCGAGATCGGCGGCCGGATCATGACCAGCGACCAGGCGCTGACGCTGGACTACGTCCCGAACCGGGTCGTCGTGCTCGGCGGCGGCGTCATCGGCGTCGAGTTCGCCTCGGTCTTCAAGAGCTTCGGCAGCGAGGTGACGATCGTCGAGGCGCTGCCCCGGCTCGTCGCGAACGAGGACGAGGCCTGCTCCAAGGCGCTGGAGCGGGCGTTCCGGCGCCGCAAGATCGCATTCAAGACAGGCGTCCGCTTCTCGGGCGCCGAGCAGAGCGACACCGGCGTCACCGTCAGCCTGGAGTCGGGCGAGACGATCGAGGCGGACATCCTGCTCGTCGCCGTCGGCCGCGGTCCGAACGCGACGGGCTTCGGCTACGAGGAGGTCGGCGTCCGGATGGACCGCGGCTACGTCCTCACCGACGACCGGCTCCGCACCAACGTCCCGAACGTGTTCGCCGTCGGCGACATCGTGCCCGGCCTTCAGCTCGCGCACCGTGGCTTCCAGCAGGGGATCTTCGTCGCCGAGCAGATCGCCGGCCTCGAGCCCGCGCCGATCGTGGAGTCGGGCATCCCCCGGGTCACGTACTGCGACCCCGAGATCGCGTCCGTCGGGGTGACCGAGGCCCAGGCCCGCGACCAGTACGGTGCGGACGCGGTCGAGACGTACGAGTACAACCTCGGGGGCAACGGCAAGAGCCAGATCCTCGCGACGACGGGCTTCGTGAAGCTGGTCCGGCAGAAGGACGGGCCGGTCCTCGGCGTCCACATGGTCGGCGCGCGGATGGGCGAGCAGGTCGGCGAGGCGCAGCTGATCGTCAACTGGGAGGCCTTCCCCGAGGAGGTCGCCCAGCTCGTCCACGCGCATCCCACGCAGAACGAGGCGATGGGCGAGGCGCACCTGGCACTGGCCGGCAAGCCGCTGCACGTCCACTGAGCTCGTCCCGCGCGGTGGGCGCGGCAGACTGACCCCAGCGTCCGGCGGGGCCCCGCCGAGCCGTGCTCCCAACGACCCACGAAGGGGAACAGGCCTCAAGATGTCCGACTCCGTGCAGATGCCGGCCCTCGGCGAGAGCGTCACCGAGGGCACCGTCACCCGGTGGCTCAAGCAGGTCGGCGAGCACGTCGACGTCGACGAGCCGCTGCTCGAGGTGTCGACGGACAAGGTCGACACCGAGATCCCCTCGCCGGTCGCCGGCGTGCTGCAGCAGATCCTCGTCAGCGAGGACGAGACGGTCGCCGTCGGCACGGCGCTGGCGGTCATCGGCGACGGGTCCGCGAACGGCCAGTCCGCCGAGCCCGCCCAGAGCGCGCCGGCGGAGCCCAGCCAGAGCGCCCCGGAGCGGACCGAGCCCGCGGCGGACCGGGTGCAGGCGGAGTCGACCGTGCCGACGCCGCAGGTCGACGCGCCGCCGGTGCGCCCGTCGTCGACGGAGGTCGAGGAGCCGGCGGAGCGGCCGCACCCGCAGACGGCGCCCGCCGGGGGTGGCGACGGCGAGCGCGTCCAGATGCCGGCGCTCGGCGAGAGCGTCACCGAGGGCACCGTCACCCGGTGGCTCAAGCAGGTCGGCGAGCGCGTCGACGTCGACGAGCCGCTGCTCGAGGTGTCGACGGACAAGGTCGACACCGAGATCCCCTC
>DASQJO010000496.1:0-5974 GCA_035630955.1 Kineosporiaceae bacterium | reverse complement strand
TCGGGCGGAGTCAGCGCCGACCGGCGTCCTGCTGTTCGGGATCGGGGTCCGGCTGGTCGGGCGTGAGGTCGGCCTTGACGGCGTCCCGCTCACCCAGCGGCTTGTCCGGGCCCGTGGTGGTGTCCTGCACGGTCTGCTTCTCGGCCTCGGCGTTGACCTCGGCTCCCAGCAGGACCGCGACGACGCTCAGCCACAGCCACAGCAGCAGCACCACGACACCGGCGAGACTGCCGTACGTCTTCCCGTAACTGCCGAAGTTGTTCACGTAGAGCGAGAAGCCCAGCGAGGCCACGATCCACACGACGGTGGCCACGACGGCGCCGACGGAGACCCAGCGCAGCTTCGGGTCGTCCCGGTTCGGGGCGACGCGGTACAGCACGGCGAGCGCGATGGCGATGACGACGAGGAGGACGACCCACCGCAGCGCCTCGAAGCCGGCGCGGAGGAACCCGCCGAGCCCGATGGCGTTGGCGACCGCGGGGAAGACGGCGATCAACGACGCGGCGATCGCGAAGAAGAGGATCGCTGCGACGGTGAGCACGAGGGCGAGGCTGCGCTTCTTGATGAAGTTGCGCGTCTCCTTCTCGTCGTAGGCCGTGTTGACCGCGTTGATGAGGTTCCCCGTGCCGCCCGAGGCGCTCCACAGCGCGAGGAGGAGGCTGATGATCACACCGACGCTAAGACCGCTCTTGCTCGCCGCGGCGAGCGAGGTCATCTGCTGGTCCAGGAGCGTCCGGGCCTCGGCCGGGAGGGCGCTGGAGAAGCTGTTGACCTGTTGCTGGACCTCGGCGGGGTCGGTGACCAAGCCATAGATCAGCATCGCCGCGATCAGGGTGGGCACGAGGGCCAGGAAGGCGTAGAAGGCGACGCCGGCGGCGATGAGCGACATGTTGTCGCTGCTGAACTCCTTGAGCCCGCGGCGGGTGATCTGCCACCAGCCCTTCGCCGGCACCTCGGTCGGCTTCTCGGCGTCCGCCCCCGGGTACTTCTGCTTCAGCCGGTCCGCGTCCACGTGGCGTCCGGCCTTCTGCGCGTCGCTCGTCTCGTTCGTCCTGCTCACGCCTGCGCCATACCCCCAACCACGCCGGGCATGCGAGTGGGATCAGCCCGTGGCCGTCCCGGGCCGTGGGCACGCCCAGCGACCTCGAAAGACGGTTGAAGGGCGCACATCGTGACGGAAGGTCGGGGACACGCGGGCGCCGACAGGGCCGCGAGTCACGGTCAGTCACGGCGCTTTGCAACCGGCCCCCGGTGTGGCACGCTCGTCCACGCACCGGCGCCACTGGCGCCGGTGCACCAATTTTGCGGGTGCGCCGGCGCCGGGCGGAGGACTAGGCGGCGGCCTCGCCGAGGTAGGCCTCCCACGACGGATCACGGACGTCGGCCCCGCGCACGACCCAGGCCGCACCACGCGGCGCGTACGGCTTCACGCGCAGGTGCCAGCCCTTCTCCTCCGGCGTCCGGTCGCCCTTGGCGTTGTTGCACCGGACGCAGCAGGCCACGAGGTTCTCCCAGCTGTCGCGCCCGCCGCGGCTGCGAGGGAGGACGTGGTCCACGGTCGTGGCGTGGCCGCCGCAGTACGCGCAGCGGTGCGTGTCGCGGCGCAGCACACCGCGACGGCTGACGGGGACGGCGCGCCCGTGCGGCGCGCGCACGTACCGGGCCAGGAGGATGACGGACGGCCGCGGGAGGGTCAGCGTCCCCCCGACGACGGGCTTCCCGCCGTCGGCGATCACTGTGGCCTTGCCGGCGAGGACGAGCACCAGGGCCCGGCGGAACGAGACGACGGCGAGCGGTTCGTACCCGGCATTGAGCACCAGCGTGCGCACGGGCAGTCACCCCCTTTCGTTCGGGACGCTCACCTGGCTGGTGGCGTCACGATCTGCCGCGGGAGGAGTTCCCGACGACTCCTGCTGGCGGCGGCGGGCCCGCCCTCACGGGGCCAGGACGACCGAAGGCGCCGCTTCCCGGGGGAAGCGACGCCTTCACTGCAGTGCGCAGCGATACATGGCGGAACCGCACAGGCATGTGCGGCCGCCCTACTTCGTACCGCGTCGAGCACCGGCCCTCCTGACGGGGTGGATCCAACCGTCGCTGAGAGCAGAGTAAGGAGCGGACCTGCGGATGGCACTACCTTTCGTCCCGCGATTCGCCGGGACGTCCCCCCGCTCTGCTCCGGGCAGGAGGTGCCGGGACGACGCCGGCCCCGGTCCTCGCGGCGTTGAGGACCAGGGCCGGGCGATCGGGCCGGACGCGCTCAGGCGCGTCCGAAGGCGACGTTCGAGGAGTAGATCGGCTGGACGCGCACGACCTCGCCGGTGTGCGGTGCGGCGATCATCTTGTTGCCGCCGAGGTAGATGCCCACGTGGTAGGCGGACCCGCCGCTGAGGTAGAAGACGAGGTCGCCGGCCACTGCCTGTGAGCGGGAGATGCGCGGGACGCTGCGGTACTGGGCGTCCGCGCTGCGCGCGAGCGAGACGCCGAGCTGGGCGTAGACGTACATGGTGAAGCCGGAGCAGTCGAACCCGCGGGGCGAGGCGCCGCCGTAGACGTAGGGCACGCCGAGGTAGCGCATCGCGATGGCGACGACGGTCGAGCCGCGGCCGCTGGAGAGGACCGGCACGGGCGCGCTCGAGGAGCCGCCGGCCGTCGTGGACGCCGTGTGCCGGACGGGCGCGGGGCGCGACGCGAGGTAGGCGGTCCGCGCGAGGGAGCGGGAGATGCTCGCGACGTCGTGGGTGGCCGCCGCCGGGGTGGCGCTGCGGGCGCTCCGTTTCGGCTGCGCCGTGAACGCGCTGTGCTCGAAGGTGACCTTGGCGTGCGCCGGCGCGCTCACCGGCGCGGAGGCGAGGACGTCGGCGCCGGCCGCGAGCGCGGTCGTCGACGCGGTGTCGGTCAGCAGGGGGACGGACGCCGTCTGCGGAGCCCCGCCGGTGGCGGCGTCCCGCACGGCGGCCCCGGCCGGCAGGCCCACGCCGGCGACGAGACCCGAGGAGACAGCGACGATCATCCCGGTCCGGGAGAGCGCCGCGGCGTTGTCGCCGATCGCGGAGTTGATCGTCGTCGACAGGCCCTTGAGGGGGGTGGACGGCGGCAGATCGGCACGGTGGCGCGCACGTTCGGTCAACGCGTCAGACCTCTCCGTACGCCTACGAGGTGAGCTGTCGGGTTCGGGTGGGAGAAGACACCCGGCCGTCGACCTTGTGAGGAGGACGGCTTCACCCCGAGGAGCCGGTCGGTCCGCCCGAGAGCGGTCCGGGGATCGGCCCCGAAGGTGGGTCCCCCGCCTCTGCCATGCGGTGTCGAGCGGGCTCCGGAGGCGGTGGCAGAGTTCGGCGTCCGCCCGGAGGCTCCCCGGAGGGAGGGAGCGCGCCAGAAGCTACCCGAATCGCCACGCCGATGTCACATCTGCGTCACGACACGCCGACGATCTCCGGAGGGCGTTCGCCCAGCACGTCGACGAACACGTGGTGCGCCGAGGGCGCCGGGACGTCGACCTCGCCGAGCGCTGTGGTCACGCGGACGTCGTCGCCTTTCCGCTGTGCCACCACGGGCAGGCCGGGGCGGACTCCGAGCCGCGACAGCCGGCTCATGAGCTCGAGGTCGGTCTGCAGGGGCTCGCCGAGCCGGCGCACGAGCAGCTCGCGGCGGCCGCCGTCGGTCAGCGCGTCGGTGAGCGGGACCACGCCCGTGCGGAACTGGCCGGCGTCCGCCGGACCCCCGAGCTCGGCGAGGCCCGGGATGGGGTTGCCGTACGGCGACTCGCGGGGGTCGGTGAGCATCGCGAGGAGCTTGCGCTCGACCCGGTCGCTCATGACGTGCTCCCAACGGCAGGCCTCGTCGTGCACGTACTCCCACTCCAGGCCGATGACGTCGAGGAGCAGCCGCTCGGCGAGCCGGTGCTTGCGCATCACGCGGGTGGCCTTCTCGCGGCCGTCGTCGGTCAGCTCGAGGTGACGGTCGCCGGTGACGGCGAGCAGCCCGTCCCGCTCCATCCGGGCGACCGTCTGCGACACCGTCGGGCCGGACTGCCCGAGGCGCTCGGCGATCCGCGCCCGGAGGGGGACGATCCCCTCCTCCTCGAGCTCGTAGATCGTGCGCAGGTACATCTCCGTGGTATCGATCAGGTCGCTCACGCGAGCCGGCCTCCATCCGCTGGCACTCCTGCGTCCATTGTCCGTCCGCCGGGGCCCGGTTCCGCACCCGTTCCCCGGCGGGCGAACAGCGGATCCGCCAGCTACGGTCCCGTTCCGTGGTGAGCGTGCTCTGGTTCCGCCGCGACCTGCGCCTCGGCGACCATCCCGCGCTGCTCGCCGCGGCCGACGACGGCGGGCGCCGGCACGGCGTCGTCCCGCTCTTCGTCGTCGACCCCGCCCTGTGGGGGCCGAGCGGCCTCGTCCGCCGCGCGTGGCTGGTCCGGTCGCTGCGCGACCTCGACCGCCGGCTCGGCGGGCGGCTCGTCGTCCGGCACGGCGACCCGGCGGACGTCGTCCCCCGCCTGGCGGCCGAGCTGGGCGCGGAGCGCGTGCACGTCACGGCGGACGCCGGCCCGTACGGCCGGCGGCGCGACGCCGCGGTCGGCCGCGCGCTGGACGCCGACGATCGCGCGCTCGTCGCGACCGGCACGCCCTACGCGGTCGGCCCCGGCACGATCACCCAGGCGAACGGCGACCCGTACAAGGTCTTCAGTCCCTTCTTCCGCGCGTGGACGAGGCACGGATGGCCGGCGCCGGCGCCCAGCCCGCCGGTGGCCACGGGCGTGCTGTGGGCGCGGGACGTCGGGACCGAGGACCTGCCGCCCGAACCCGACCTCGGGACGACGGTGCTGCCCGCCGTCGGCGAGGAGGCCGCCCTCGCGCGCTGGCGGACGTTCCGGGACGGCGTCCTCGAGGGGTACGACGAGAGCCGCAACCGGCCCGACGTCGACGGGACGTCGGCGCTCTCGGCTCACCTGAAGTACGGCGAGATCCACCCCCGGACGCTGCTCGCCGATATCGCCGGGCTGCGGACAGCCGCCGCGGACAGCTATCGCAGCGAGCTGTGCTGGCGGGAGTTCTATGCCGACGTCCTCTGGCACCGCCCCGAGTCCGCCCGGGAGAACCTGCGGCACGAGTTCGACCGGATGACGGTCGACGAGCCCGGCGCACGGTTCGACGCGTGGCGGGAGGGGCGCACCGGCTACCCCTTCGTGGACGCCGGGATGCGCCAGCTGCTCGCCGAGGGCTGGGTGCACAACCGGGTGCGGATGGTCGTGGCCAGCTTCCTCGTCAAGGACCTGCACGTCTGGTGGCCGCTCGGGGCGCGCTGGTTCATGGAGCGGCTGCGCGACGGCGACCTGGCGAGCAACCAGCACGGCTGGCAGTGGGTCGCGGGCACCGGCACCGATCCGGCGCCGTTCTTCCGTATCTTCAATCCGGTGACCCAGGGCGAGAAGTTCGACCCGGCCGGGGACTACGTCCGCCGCTACGTCCCGGAGCTGCGCCACCTCGCCGGCAAGGCGGCACACGCGCCGTGGAACGCCGCCGACGGCTACGCGCACGGCTATCAGCAGCGGATCGTCGACCACGCGGCCGAGCGCGCCGAGGCGCTGCGCCGCTACGAGGCGATCCGATGAGCGGCCCCGCGTCGACGCTGACGGTGCCACGCCGCTTCCGCGGGCCAGCGACGTCCGGCAACGGCGGGTGGACGTCGGGAGCGCTCGCGGCGGCACTCCTCGACCTGGACGATCGTCGAGCGGTACGGGTCCGGCTGTCGGCGCCGCCGCCGCTGGAGACGGCGATGGCCCTGGAGCGCCGCGACGACTCCGTCACGGCGTCCGCGCAGGGCCGGCTCGTCGCCACCGCCACCCTGCTGGGCAACGTGCCGGGCGGCCTGGCCCCGGTCCCGCCGGTGTCGGTCGAGGCCGCCGACCGGGCCTCCGAGCGGTATCCCGGGCTCACCGGCCACCCGTTCCCCGAGTGCTTCGTCTGCGGGA
>DASQJO010000495.1:0-1573 GCA_035630955.1 Kineosporiaceae bacterium | reverse complement strand
GTCCGTCCAGGCGATGCGGCCGATCCGCCGTGACTTGCAGATCGTCTTCCAGGACCCGTATGCGAGCCTCAACCCCCGGATGCCCGTCAACGACATCGTCGCCGAGCCGCTCAAGGTGCATGGCCTGTGGACTTCCGAGCGGTCCGGTCGCGACCAGGTCGCCGAGCTGCTCCGTGTCGTGGGGTTGAACCCCGAGCACGGCAACCGGTACCCGCACGAGTTCTCCGGGGGTCAGCGCCAGAGGGTCGGAATCGCCCGCGCCCTGGCGCTCGAGCCCAAGCTGCTCGTCCTCGACGAGCCGGTCTCGGCCCTCGACGTCAGTGTGCAGGCCGGTGTCGTCAACCTCCTGGAGGACCTGCAGGACCGCCTCGGCCTGGCCTACCTCTTCATCGCTCACGATCTGTCGGTGGTCCGGCACATCTCCGACCGGGTCGCCGTCATGTACCTGGGCTGGGTCGTCGAGACCGGACCACGGGACAAGGTCTACGACGAGCCGATGCACCCGTACACGCAGGCGCTGCTCTCTGCGGCCCCCGCGGCGGACCCCGACCTCGAGCAGCGCCGCGAACGGATCATCCTGCAAGGCGACGTGCCCAGCCCGGCGAACCCGCCGTCCGGCTGCCGGTTCCGGACCCGCTGTTGGAAGGCGCAGGACATCTGCGCGACGGAGGTCCCGCAGCTGATCGACCACGGCAACGGCAACCTGGTGCGCTGCCACTTCGCCGAGGTCCGCGAGGTGGTCTGACCGACGTCAGGCGGGCTCGGGCGCCGGACGCCGAGTGCAGACACACAGCTCGTTGCCCTCGGCGTCGGCGAGCACCCACCACGACGGGGCGAACTCGTCCGTGACGAGCCGTCCGCCGGCCGCGAGCACGGCCTGCACGCGTGGTCCGGCGACGTCGTCCGGGACCGTCACGTCGAGGTGGAACCGCCCAGGCCCCGGCCGGGGCGGGTCCATCCGCTGGAACCACAGCACCGGCCCGCGGCCGCGCGGGTCGTGCAGCTCCACGCCCTGACCGCCGAGGCGCTCCTGGTAGCCGAGTCCTGCGGCCCAGAAGGGCCGGACGGCGTCGGGGTCGGCGCAGTCGAGCGCGATCTCCACGCGCTCGGCGGCGGGCAGGACCTCGGCGCCGACCGCCCGGACCGACTCGAGGATCTGGTGCGCGAGCTCGACGTCGAGCTGGGTCAGGGCGCGCTCCCAGTTCGTCGTGAGGATGAACGTGACGGTCCGCAGCCGCAGATGGATCTCCGGGTGGTGGTCCATGGCGTCGGCGTCCCGGGCGACGAGGTCGACGAGCCGCACGGCGTCCGCGAACGAGGGCGCCCGCACGACGATCGTGAGCTTGGTCGCGGCGTCGCGGTGCACACCCGGGAGGTCCTCGAGCTGGCGGTCGAGCTCCTCGTCGGTCAACGGCCTCGGCCTCGTCGTCATGGCGTCATCCTGGCGCCTCGCCGGGCCGCTCTCACCGCCGGGCGAGGGTCAGCGCGACGTGTCCATGCTCGTTCAGGGTCTGCGCGTCCGCCAGGGCGACCCATCCGCCGCGCTGCAGCACCGTCTCGATGACCTCGTCGA
>DASQJO010000494.1:0-10390 GCA_035630955.1 Kineosporiaceae bacterium | reverse complement strand
CACCCTCCGTCGTCGCATGGACCTGACCGGCGGCGCCTTCCTCACCCTCGTCGCCGGGCTCGCCATCGCTGCGGCGGCGCTCACCGTCGTGTTCTGGCCCCGGCTCTCGGCGCAGCGGCCCCTGCCGGTGCTCGGCCGGATCGGCGCGCTGCTCGGCCTCAACCTGTTGGTCCTCGCGACGGTCGGGCTCGTCGCGAACGACGTCTTCGGCTTCTTCGCCGACTGGACCGACCTCGGCGGCGCCTTCGCCACGACCCCGCCGGCGGCACACACCACCCAGGGCGGCGAGACCGCGAACGCTGCCGCGCAGACCCGGGTGCTCGGCTCGGCCCTGCCCCGGCCGCCCCGCCACCTGCCACCGCTGCCCAAGGAGGCCGCGGCAGACCACGTCTACACGTTCACCGTGAGCGGGCCGGTCAGCCACGTCACCGGCAAGGTCGTGGTCCGCCTCCCGCCCGGGTACGGCGACCCGAAGCAGGCCGGTCGCCGATACCCGGTGATCGAGACCTTCCACGGCTACCCGGGTCGCCCCTCGCAGTGGCTCACCGCCATGGCCCTCGGCGAGGTCCTCGACGAGGAGGCCGCTCTCCACCGGATGGCGCCGACGATCGTCCTCGCGCCGCAGCTGGAGATCCCGCCGGGCCGCGACACCGAGTGCGTCGACGCCTCGGGGGACGCGATGGAGACCTGGCTCACCACGGACGTCCCGGACTGGGCCGCGAGGACCCTGCGCGTCCGGCTGGACAGGGCCTCCTGGGCCACCGCGGGGCTCTCCGCCGGAGGCTGGTGCGCGGCGATGGCCGCCCTGCTGCACCCGGCGCGCTACGGGTCCACGATGATCTTCGGCGGATACTTCCGGCCGTCGTTCGGTTCCGGCTACGTCCCGTTCCCCCCGGACAGCCCGGAGGGCCGCCGCTACGACCTCGTCGACCTCGCCCGCCGGTATCCGCCGCCGGTCGCGATCTGGATGGAGACCTCACACTCGGACAAGATCTCCTACACCTCGTCCACGGCCTTCCTCAAGGCGGTCAGGCCGCCGCTGTCGGTCCGCCTCCTGGAGTTCGCGCACGCCGGCCACTCGATCCTGCTCTGGGCTCCGCTCGTGCCGCAGGCCGTGCAGTGGCTGGAGACGATCGGGGGATTCCGCGCCGGTCCGTGAGCGCCCGTCCGTGAGGCACTGCGCGGTGCCACTCCCCGCCGACTAGGGTGGTTCGACGCACCTGACGTGACGGACCGGGCGAGGATGGAGACCTTGGTGAGCGTGTTCCGACGGCGTCGTCGTGAGGGCGGCGCTGCCGAGCGCGGTGAGGACGACGCGCCGCAGGCGGCCGAGCAGCCGGACGACGGCGCGGAGGAGCCCGAGACCTCCGCCGCCGCCCCGGCGCTGACGTCGAGGCCCGACGGCCCGTGGGACTCCTCGGAGCGCAGCGGCGGCGACGCCGTCGTCGACCTCGGCGGCCTCCGCCTGCCCGGCCGGGACGGGATGGAGCTGCGCCTGGAGGTCGACGAGGCCACCGGCGTGGTCAACGGCGTGGCCGTCGTCCTCGGGGGTTCCGCCGTGCTCCTGCACGCCTACGCGGCACCTCGCAGCGAGGGCATCTGGGAGGAGATCCGCACGGAGATCGCGGCCGGCGTCACCCGCCAGGGCGGCACGGCCACCGAGGCGGAGGGGCCCTTCGGGATCGAGCTCGTGGTGCGCCTGCCGGTGCGCACGCCGGAGGGCCGCACCGGTCACCAGGTGCAGCGCTTCGCCGGGGTCGACGGCCCGCGCTGGTTCCTCCGCGCCGTGTTCCAGGGGCCCGCCGCACAGGACCGCGACGCCGCGGCCGACCTGGAGTCCGTCGTTCGCGACGTGGTCGTCGTCCGCGGAGGGGAGGCGATGGCGCCGCGGGAGCTCCTGCCGCTGCGGCTGCCGGACGCCGCTGCCGCCCCGGCGCCCGAACCCGAGGGCCGCCCGCCGCTGGACCCGTTCCAGCGGGGACCGGAGATCACCGAGATCCGATGAGGGCGACGTACCCTCGAGTCATGGGCATCCCCGAGGGCGCCGAGCGGCCCGACCGTCCGCGCTGGCGCCAGGCGCTGTCGCGGCTCGTCGCGTCCCAGAACGAGGTGCACGCCGAGGAGGAGCAGGTGATCGCCGTCCGCGCAGGCGGTACGCCCATCTCCACGCTGCCGCTGCGCCGGCCCGCCACCGTCTGCGGGACCCTGAGGTCGGTGACGCTGCGCCCCCGGGCCGGCGTCCCGGCCCTGGAGGCCGAGCTGTACGACGGCACCGGCAGCCTCTACGTGGTCTGGCTCGGGCGCCGGCACATCGCGGGCATCGAGCCCGGGCGCCGGCTGCGGATCCAGGGCATGGTGACCGAGAACGACGGCCAGCGCGCCGTCTTCAACCCCCGATACGAGCTGGTGCCGAAGCCGCATGCCTGACGACGCCCCGTCCCGGCCGGTCCCGCGCGAGCAGGAGCCGGCCGGGTTCAAGCAGGCCATCGCCGAGCAGTTCTCGCTCCAGGCCACGATCGGCGGCCCTCGCGGTCTCGCCGAGTCGATCCTGCCGATGACCGTGTTCTCGGTCGTCTGGGCGTTCACGCACGACGTCCCGCGCTCGGTGATCGCGGCGCTGGTGCCGTCCGTGCTGCTCGCGGGCTGGCGGCTGGTGGCGCGCGAGCCCCTGACGCAGACCGTCTCCGGGGTGCTCGGCATCGCCCTCGGTGCCGGCATCGCCCTCTACACGGGGCGCGCGCAGGACTTCTTCCTCCCCGGCATCCTCAAGAACGTCGGGCTCGGGGCGGTCTACGCGATCTCGGCGCTGGTGCGCTGGCCGCTCGTCGGCCTCCTGCTGGGCTTCATGCTCGGGGAGGACTTGCACTGGCGGCGGGTCCGCCCGCGGATGCGCGTGTACCAGCAGGCGACGTGGTTGTGGGTGGGCGTGTTCGCCCTGCGCGCCGCCGTCCAGGCCTGGCTCTACGCCGCCGGGCAGGCGACCGCGCTCGGGTTCGTCAACGTGCTGCTCGGGCTGCCGCTGTTCGGGCTCGCGGTCGGCCTGACCTGGCTGCTCGTCCGTCGGGTGCCCACCGCCAAGCCGGAGCCGGAACCCGCGCCCGACGGAACTCCGGACGAGCCCGTCAGGGCCGAGGCCGCCCGGGACTGAGGAGCTCCTGCAGCTCGTCCTCGCTCTCCGGCACGGTGACGAACATCAGCTCGTCGTTGGCCTCGAGCGTGTCGTCCAGGCTCGGCGCGATCGGCCGCTCCTCGCGGATGATGCAGACCAGCGTCGTGTCCGGTGGCAGCGGCACGTCGCCGACCATCCGGCCGACGACCGGGGACGTCGGGGGCAGGGTCAGCTCCACCATCGTGGCCTGCCCCTGCTGGAAGGTGAAGATCCGCACGAGGTCGCCGATCGAGACGGCCTCCTCGACGAGCGCGGTCATGAGCCGCGGCGTCGACACCGCGACGTCCACGCCCCACGCCTCGTCGAACATCCACTCGTTCTTCGGGTTGTTGACCCGCGCCACGGTCCTCGGGACGCCGTACTCGGTCTTGCTCAGCAGCGAGACCACGAGGTTGGCCTTGTCGTCGCCGGTGGCGGCCACGACGACGTCCGACTCGGACAGCGACGCCTCGTCCAGCGAGCGGATCTCGCAGGCGTCCGCGAGCAGCCACTGTGCGTCCGGCACACTGGTCACCCGGATCGCGGTGGGGTCGCGGTCGACGAGCAGCACCTCGTGCCCGTTGCCGAGGAGCTCCCGCGCGATCGACCGCCCGACGCTGCCGGCCCCGGCGATGACGACCCGCATCAGACGCGCTCCTGCACCGGGGCTGCGGTGAGCGTCCGCTGGGCGTCGGCCAGCTCGTCCTCCCGGACGACGAGGTGCACGAGGTCACCCTCCTGGTAGACGGTGTCCGGCCCGGGCACCAGCCCCTCCCCGAGCCTCGTGAGGAACGCCACCCGCCCGTGCGCGGCCTCCTCGAGGGCGGTCATCCGGCGGCCCACCCAGCCCAGGTGCACCTGGACCTCCGCGAGCACCAGGGAGCCCGACGCGTCCCGGAACTCCGGGGTGGCGTCGACGGGCAGCAGCCGCCGGGCCATCTGGTCGGCGGTCCAGCGGACCGTCGCCACCGTCGGGATGCCCAGCCGCTGGTAGACCTCCGCGCGCCCGGGGTCGTAGATCCGAGCGACGACCCTGGAGACGCCGAACGTCTCGCGCGCGACCCGCGCCGCCAGGATGTTCGAGTTGTCGCCGCTGCTCACCGCCGCGAAGGCGTACGCGTCCTGGATCCCGGCCTCCAGCAGGGTGTCGCGGTCGAAGCCGAGGCCGACCACGCGGCGGCCCTCGAAGCCGCTGCCGAGACGGCGGAACGCGTCGGGGTTCTGGTCGACGACGGCGACCGTGTGCCCGCGGTTCTCGACCATCTGGGCGAGGGTCGAGCCGGTCCGGCCACACCCCATGATCACGAAATGCACGAGCGTTCCCGGAGCGTCGGAGGGCGCAGGCCGATCCTGCGGCGCGAGCCCCGACGCTACACGGCGGCACGCTGCCGCACAGGACCAGCAGGCCGTGTGCCTACCATGCCTGACGTGCTGTCGCTCACGGACGCCGTCAAGCGCCTGCTCGTCGGCCGTCCGGTCCACTCCGAACGCCTCGACGAGACGCTGCTGCCCAAGCGGATCGCGCTGCCGGTGTTCGCCTCGGACGCGCTGTCGTCGGTGGCCTACGCGCCGGACGAGGTCTTCCTCACCCTGGCCGTCGCCGGCGTGGCCGCGTACACCGCGTCGCCGTGGATCGGCCTGGCGGTCGTCTTCGTCATGCTCATCGTCGTCGCGTCGTACCGGCAGAACGTGCACGCGTACCCGTCCGGCGGGGGCGACTACGAGGTCGCGACCGTCAACCTCGGGGCCAAGGCGGGGCTCACGGTCGCGAGCGCGCTGCTGGTGGACTACGTGCTGACCGTCGCCGTGTCGGTCTCGTCCGGCGCGCAGTACGCGGCCGCGGCGATCCCCGTGCTGCGGGGTCACGAGGCGCTGTTCGCGGTCGTCGTCGTGCTCATCCTCATGACCATGAACCTGCGCGGCGTCCGGGAGTCCGGGACGCTGTTCGCGATACCCACCTACCTGTTCATGGTCGCGATCCTCGGGATGGGCCTGATCGGCTTCGCCCGGCTCGCCCTGGGCACCCTGCCGCAGGTCGAGAGCGCCGGGCTGGAGATCGCGCAGCAGTCGCCCTTCGACACGACCGGGCTCAGCGGGGTGGCGTTCGCGTTCCTGCTGCTCCGGGCCTTCAGCTCCGGCTGTGCGGCGCTGACCGGCGTCGAGGCGATCAGCAACGGCGTCCCGGCCTTCAAGGTGCCCAAGAGCCGGAACGCGGCCACGACGCTGGCGCTGCTGGGCGCTATCTCGGTGACCATGCTCATGAGCGTCATCCTGCTCGCGAACCGGATGGGCCTGCGCTACGCCGAGGACCCGTCGACCGAGCTCCTGCGCGACGGCACGCCGGTCGGCCCGGACTACGTGCAGGACCCCGTCATCGGCCAGATCGCCAAGGCGCTGTTCAGCGGGTTCCCGCTCGGGTTCTACGTCGTCGCGGCCACCACCGGGCTCATCCTCGTGCTCGCCGCCAACACCGCGTTCAACGGCTTCCCCGTGCTCGGCTCGATCCTCGCCCGCGACGACCTGCTGCCCCGCCAGCTGCACACGCGTGGCGACCGGCTCGCCTACAGCAACGGGATCATCTTCCTCGCGGTCGCGGCCGGCACGCTCATCGTCGCGTTCGACGCCGAGGTCACCCGGCTGATCCAGCTCTACATCGTCGGCGTCTTCATCTCGTTCACCACGAGCCAGACCGGCATGGTGCGGCACTGGACGCGGCTGCTGCGCACCCAGCGGGACCCGCGGATCCGCCGGCGCATGCAGCGGTCCCGGGTCATCAACACCATCGGCCTGACGATCACGGGCGCGGTGCTCGTCGTCGTCCTGGTCACCAAGTTCGCCCGCGGCGCCTACCTCGCGCTGCTCGCGATGGCGCTGCTCTTCGCGCTCATGCTGGCGATCCGCCGGCACTACCTGTCCGTGCGGCGCGAGCTGGCGATCGACTCGGACAAGAAGGCGCGGGCACTGCCGTCGCGCATCCACGGCATCGTGCTCGTGAGCAAGCTGCACAAGCCGACGCTGCGGGCGGTCGCGTTCGCCCGGGCGTCGCGCCCGTCGGTCCTCGAGGCGGTCACCGTCAAGGTCGACCCCGAGGAGACCGAGCGGCTCATGCAGGAGTGGGACGAGCGGGGGATCCCGATCCCGCTGCGGGCGCTCGACTCGCCGTACCGCGAGGTCACGCGCCCGGTGGTGGAGTACGTTCAGCGCATCCGCAGGGAGAGCCCGCGCGACCTCGTCGTCGTCTTCGTGCCCGAGTACGTCGTCGGCCACTGGTGGGAGCAGATCCTGCACAACCAGAGCGCGCTGCGCCTGAAGACCCGGCTGCACTACATGCCCGGGGTCATGGTGACCAGCGTGCCGTGGCAGCTCGCCTCGTCCGAAGGGCTGGAGGACCGCGAGGATCACCACGAGTCCGCGCTCACCCGCCGCGGTGGCCCGTTCGGCCCGCACGAGGCGCTCGACGAGGAGCTGCCCGAGCAGGTCCCGGCGCGTCGCGACGTGCCCGCCGGGGTCGCCGGCGACGGCGGCGAGGACCGGTGAGGGCGGGCCGGATCCTCGCCGGAGTCCGCGTCGGCGCCGTCGCGCACGGAGGGCACTGCGTCGCCCGGCACGACGGCCGTGTCGTGTTCGTCCGGCACGCGCTGCCCGGTGAGCTGGTCGACGTCCGGCTCACCGAGGCGGGCGACGGCGCGAGGTTCTGGCGCGGGGACGCAGTCGCCGTCCACGAGGCCTCGGCGGACCGGGTCGAGCCGCGCTGCCCCGTGGCCCGGCCCGGCGGCTGCGGCGGGTGCGACTGGCAGCACGCCTCCACCACCGCCCAGCGTGGGCTCAAGGCGGACGTCGTCCGTGAGCAGCTGCGCCGCCTCGCGCGGTCCGAGTGGCCCGACCTCGAGGTCGAGCCCGTGCCGGGGGACGCCGACGGCCTCGGCTGGCGCACCCGGGTGAGGTTCACGGTCGACGCCGACGGGCGGGCCGGCCTGCGGCGGCACCGGTCCCACGACGTCGTGCCCATCCGGGCGTGCCCCATCGCCGATCCCGAGCTGGATGCCGTCGGCGTCGAGGCACGGCAGTGGCGCGGCGTGCGCGCCGTCGAGGTCGTCACCGCCCACCGGGACGCCGAGGTCGAGCGACTCGTCGTCGTGGACCCCGCCGCCCACGACGGGAGACCGGGACGGGCGAGGGTGCCCTCGCTCGACGTGCCGGCGTCGGTGGCCGTCCGCGGCCCCGGCGGCATCGAGCGGCTGCGAGGCCGGAGCTGGGTGGCCGAGCAGGTGCGCGTCGACGGCGCGCCCCGGACCTTCCGCGTCTCGGGCGCCGGCTTCTGGCAGGTGCACCCGGGCGCGGCGCAGGCGCTGCTGGACGCCGTGCTCGCGGCCACGCAGCCGCGGCCGGGGGAGCGCGCACTGGATCTGTACTGCGGCGTCGGGCTGTTCGCCGTCGGGCTGGCCGCCCGGGTCGGACCGCAGGGCTCGGTGCTCGGCGTCGAGAGCGAGCCGCGCGCCGTCGCCGACGCCCGCCGCAACGTGCACGACCTGCCCCAGGTCCACCTGCTGCGGGCGAAGGTGGACGAGGCCGTGCGGGACGACGCCCTGGCCGCTCAGGGCGTGGACGTCGTCGTCCTCGACCCGCCCCGGACGGGGGCCGGCCGCGCCGTCGTCGAGCGCCTGCTCGCTCTGCACCCCCGGGTCGTGGCCTATGTGGCCTGCGACCCCGCGGCGCTGGCCCGGGACGTCGCGACCGCCGCCGGAGCCGGCTACCGGCTCTCCGGCCTGCGCGCCTTCGACCTGTTCCCGATGACGCACCACGTCGAGTGCGTCGCGACGCTCGTCCCCGGCGAGTCCCTCGCCGGGTGAGCGTGTCCCTTGTGACCACGGCGTCCCCGAAGTATCTTGATATCGAGATAACTGCTCGGGCGGGTGCCCGCGGCAACCGCGGGCCGCTGCGGCAGGATGACGGCACGCACGACGCGAAGGAGCATCCGTGAGCACTGGCGCCCATCAGGAATCAGGTCGGAACAGCCCGAACAGCCGGAACACCTTCGGCGCCAGGGGCCGCCTCGAGGTGGGCGACCGGTCGTACGAGGTCTACCGGCTGAGCGCGGTCGAGGGGGCGGCCGCCCTGCCCTTCAGCCTCAAGGTGCTGTTGGAGAACCTGCTGCGCACCGAGGACGGCGCCGACATCACCGAGGGGCACATCCGTGCGCTGGCCGCCTGGGACCCGGACGCCGAGCCCGACACGGAGATCCAGTTCACGCCGGCCCGGGTGATCATGCAGGACTTCACGGGCGTGCCCTGCGTCGTCGACCTCGCCACCATGCGGGAGGCGATGGCCGACCTCGGCGGCGACCCCACCCGGATCAACCCGCTGGCGCCCGCGGAGCTCGTCATCGACCACTCCGTGATCACCGACGTCTTCGGCCGCCCCGACGCGCTCGAGCGCAACATCGAGTTCGAGTACCAGCGCAATCACGAGCGCTACCAGTTCCTGCGCTGGGGGCAGACCGCCTTCGACGAGTTCAAGGTCGTGCCGCCGGGCACCGGCATCGTGCACCAGGTCAACCTCGAGTACCTGGCACGCGTCGTCATGGACCGGGGTGGCGTCGCCTACCCGGACACCGTGGTCGGCACCGACTCGCACACCACGATGGTCAACGGGCTCGGCGTGCTCGGGTGGGGCGTCGGCGGCATCGAGGCCGAGGCCGCCATGCTCGGCCAGCCGGTCTCGATGCTCATCCCGCGCGTCGTCGGGTTCAGGCTGACCGGCGAGATCCCGGCCGGCGCCACCGCCACCGACGTCGTGCTGACGATCACACAGATGCTGCGCAAGCACGGCGTCGTCGGCAAGTTCGTCGAGTTCTACGGCGAGGGCGTGGCGGCGGTCCCGCTCGCCAACCGGGCCACGATCGGCAACATGAGCCCGGAGTTCGGCTCGACGTGCGCGATCTTCCCGATCGACGACGTGACGCTGGAGTACCTGCGGCTGACCGGCCGCAGCGCCGAGCGGGTCGCACTCGTCGAGGCCTACGCCAAGGAGCAGGGCCTCTGGCACGACCCCGCGCACGAGGCGCGCTACTCCGAGTACCTCGAGCTCGACCTCTCCACCGTCGTCCCCAGCCTCGCGGGCCCCAAGCGCCCGCAGGACCGGGTGCAGCTCGACGAGGCGAAGGACGTCTTCCGCGGGGCACTGCGCGACTACGTCCACGGGGACGACGACAACGGCATCCGGAACGGCGTCGACGAGGCGTCCGCCGAGTCCTTCCCCGCCAGCGACTCACCCGCCGTCGGCGCAGGCGCCCGCCGCCCGGCCCCCGCCCAGCCGGCGCGGACGCCGGCCACGGGACGGGCCACGAGGTCGGTCGGTGTGCGCATGGAGGACGGGCGCGAGTTCGAGATCGACCACGGCGCCGTCGTCATCTCCTCGATCACGTCCTGCACGAACACGTCGAACCCCTCGGTCATGGTCGGCGCCGCGCTGCTGGCCAAGAACGCCGTCGACCGCGGGCTCGCCGTCAAGCCTTGGGTCAAGACCTCCCTCGCGCCGGGCAGCAAGGTCGTCGTCGACTACTACGAGCGCGCCGGCCTCATGCCGTACCTGGAGAAGCTCGGCTTCCACGTCGTCGGCTTCGGCTGCACAACGTGCATCGGGAACTCCGGGCCGCTCCCGGAGGAGATCTCGGCCGCCGTGCAGGAGAACGACCTCGCCGTCGTCTCCGTGCTGTCCGGGAACCGGAACTTCGAGGGCCGGATCAACCCCGACGTCAAGATGAACTACCTGGCGTCCCCGCCGCTGGTCATCGCGTACGCGCTTGCCGGGACGATGGACTGGGACGTCGAGAACGAGCCCCTGGGCACCGGCGCGGACGGCGAGCCGGTCCACCTGCGGGACATCTGGCCGTCCCCGCAGGAGGTGGACGCCGTCGTCGCCGGGGCGATCAGCCAGGACATGTTCACGACGGACTACGCCGACGTCTTCGCCGGCGACGAGCGGTGGCGCTCGCTGCCGACCCCGACCGGGGACACCTTCGCCTGGGACCCGGACTCCACCTACGTGCGCAAGCCGCCGTACTTCGAGGGCATGAGCCGCGACCCCGCGCCGGTCACGGACGTCGAGGGCGCGCGGGTGCTCGCGATGCTGGGCGACTCGGTGACGACCGACCACATCAGCCCGGCCGGCTCGATCAAGCCGGACAGCCCGGCCGGTCGGTACCTGGCCGAGCACGGGGTGCAGAAGCGGGACTTCAACTCC
>DASQJO010000493.1:0-1906 GCA_035630955.1 Kineosporiaceae bacterium | reverse complement strand
GGGCGTGGAGACGCAGCGGCAGGCGCGCCGGCTGCGCGAGATCGGCTGCGACTTCGCGCAGGGTTACCACTTCGGGCGCCCGATGGACGCGAACCGCCTGCTCCGGGTCTGAGGCCGCGACCGGGGCGCATGCGCTGCGCGCGCACCTGGGGCAGCATCGGGACGTGACCTCCTCGTCCTCGCAGCCCCCAGACCCGGACGTCCCCGCGTACGCGGGCAGCGCGGACGTGGGCGTGCGCTCCAGCGTCCCCGCCGGCGACCCGATGGCCGGGGACGCCGCCGGCCTCCTGCGCGCCGAGTACGGCAAGCTCTACGACCTCTACGGCGACATCGTGGCGCTTCTCGACGCCGCGAGGTTCGACGAGATCCGGCAGCGCTGGTTCGGCGTCGTCCGGGAGACCCTCGAGTTCGAGGCGGCCGTGCAGCGCGTCGTCCTCCCCGAGGTGCCGGACGCCGCGTCGTCCCTGCCGGACGGGACCGAGCCCGCCGCCCTGCTCGACTGGCTGCGCGCCTACGACGAGCTCAACCCCGACCTGGAGCCCGACGAGGTCCGGACCACGGCGACGACCACCGTCGAGGCGCTCGAGGCGCAGGACCGCGTCCTCGTGCCCGCCGTCGACGCGCTGGCGCCCGACCTGCGCGACCGGCTCGGCGAGGACCTCCGCCAGGTGATGGGGTAGCTCAGGCGGTCTCCTGCTGCCGGCGGACGCGGCCCGCGCTCGTCGCGGCGTAGCCCAGGGCGCCGAGGACGAGGGCGAACAGCACGCCGAGGTTGGCGAACGCCCAGGCGCCCTCCTTGCCGCCCAGGCCTAGCGGCCCCAGCAGGTACCCCTGCCATGACAGCCACGACGCGTACGTGTTCGTCACGAGACCCCAGCCGACGAGCGTCGCCACGACCATCGTCCCGACCGCACCGGCGTTCACCGGGCCGTAGCGGCCGGCGGGCGAGAACAGCTCCGACTCGGCGTAGCGGCCGCGCCGCAGGTAGAGGTCGGCGAGGAAGATCCCGCACCAGGCCGCCATCGGGACGCCGAGGGTGATGAGGAAGCCCTGGAACGGGCCGAGGAAGTCGTTCGCCACCCAGACGACGTAGATCGTCCCGAGCACCATGAGGACGCCGTCGATGCCGGCCGCGACGTAGCGGGGGATCCGGACGCCGAGGGTGAGCAGGTTGAGGCCCGAGGAGTAGATGTCGAGGACCGCGCCGGCGATGATCCCGCCGACCGCGACGAGGGCGAACGGCACGAGGAACCAGGTCGGGAGCAGCGTGGTCAGCGCGCCGATCGGGTCCGCCGCCAGCTTCTGCGCGAAGTCCTGGTCGGAGCCGGCCAGCAGCAGCCCCCAGAGGATGAGCACGATCGGCGCGATGCTGCCGCCGAACGTCGTCCACCAGACGACGCCGCGGCCGGAGGCGCTGCGCGGCAGGTAGCGCGAGTAGTCGCCGCCCGCGTTGACCCAGCCGAGGCCGAGCGCGGTCATCGCGAAGACGAGCGCGCCGAGCACGGCCTGTCCCGACCCGGCCGGCAGGGCGCTGACGGTGCTCCAGTGCACGTCCTTCGCCGTCAGCGCGATGTACACGAGGGTGAGGACGCCGAGCGCGATCGTCAGGAACAGCTGCAGCCGCAGGATGACGTCGAACCCGAGCACGCCGGCCGCGACGATCACGCGCCGCGCTCGAAAGCGCCGGGAACGGCTGGAAAACCAGGCCGTCGAGGAGCGCGTCTCGATCTCGTAGCCGCCGTCCACGGGCGTGAGACGGGTGGCGCGCGTCTCCGGGAACACGCGCGTCCCCCAGCGTTCCGCGAAGTAGAGGTAGTTCTTGTCGAGCGTGTTTTTGGCGCCGAAACGGCAGCCCACCATGCAACCGCCGCACAGCACGCACCCCGTTCGCTCCGGGCCCGCGCCC
>DASQJO010000492.1:0-5046 GCA_035630955.1 Kineosporiaceae bacterium | reverse complement strand
CCGGTCGCCACGTACGCGTCGATCTCGGCGTCGCTCGGCCGGGCGAAGTGGACGGTCGTCGACGAGACGGCGCCGAGGGTGGCGCCCGTGCCGCCGTGGTCGGCGTCCCGGGTGTCGACGATCCAGTGCCCGGTGTGCAGCACGCCGGCCTTGCCGCGCATGTGCCGCCAGCGCTCCACGGCGCGCGCCGGCGTCCCGGGCTTGCCGAAGACCTCGCCGTCCAGCTCGAGCACCGAGTCGCAGCCGACGACCAGCGCCTGGTCCTCGAGGCCCGCGGCGACGTCCTCGGCCTTCGCCCGGGCGAGCACGAGCGCGACGTCCTCCGCCTCGCTCACGTCGTAGCGGGCGACGACGGCGTCCTCGTCGACGGCCGACACGCGGACGACGGGCTCGACGCCCGCGGCCAGCAGCGTCGCGCGCCGGGCCGGGGACGCCGACGCCAGCACCAGCGTGGTCATGCGGACAGCAGGGCGGAGCGCAGCACGTCGAGGCCGACGGAGCCGAGGTCGAGGGCGCGGCGGTGGAAGTCGCGCAGGTCGAAGGCGTCGCCCTCGCGGGCGCGGACCTGCTCCCGCAGGTCGAGCCACGCCCGCTCGCCGACCTTGTAGGCGATGGCCTGGCCGGGCCACCCGAGGTAGCGCTCCAGCTCGAACCGCAGCTGGGCGTCCGGCACCCGGGTGTGCGTGCGCAGGAAGGTCCACGCCTTGTCGGCGTCCCAGGTCCCGCCGCCGACCTCCTCGGGGGCGGGCAGGCCGCAGTGGACGCCGATGTCGACGACCACGCGCGAGGCGCGCAGCGCGTGCGCGTCGAGCATGCCCATGAGGTCGCCGTCGTCCTCGAGGTAGCCGAGCTCCTCCATGAGCCGCTCGGCGTAGAGCGCCCAGCCCTCGCCGTGCCCGCTCACCCAGCAGCCCAGCCGCCGCCAGCGGTTGAGGCTGTCGGAGAGGTAGGCCACCTGCCCGCACTGCAGGTGATGGCCCGGCACGCCCTCGTGGTAGACGGTCGAGGTCTCGCGCCAGGTCGAGAACGTGTCGGTGCCCGCGGGCACCGACCACCACATCTGGCCGGGCCGGGAGAAGTCCTCGGACGGCGGGGTGTAGTAGACGGCTCCCGACGACGACGGCGCGATCCGGCAGCGGAGCGTCCGGACGGGCTCGGGGATGTCGAAGTGGGTGGCGCCGAGCTCCTCGACGGCGCGGTCGCTGACCTCCTGCATCCAGTCCCGGAACGCCTCCGCGGTGTCGATGCCGCGTGCGGGGTCGGCGTCCAGGGCGGCGATGCCGGCGGCGATCGCGGCCTGCACGCTCGCCGGGTCGTCGCCGGACGGCGCGTCGGGGGCGAGCCGGCGGGCCACCTCCGCCATCCGGCGCTCGACCCGGGCCAGCTCCTCCAGGCCCCACGCGTACGTCTCGTCGACGTCGACGACGGTGCCGAGGTACTCGCGGGTGTGGACGGCGTACACGTCGCGCCCCACGGCGTCGCGCTCGGTGGCGCGGGGGAGCAGGGTGGCCTCCATCCAGTCCGCCAGCTCCGTGTAGGCCGCGGCCGCGTCGGCGCCGCCCGCGTCGAGCTGCGCCTGCAGGTCCTCGGGCAACGCGTCGCCGTCCGCCGTCCGCGCCTCCCGTGCGAAGGTGACGTAGAAGCCCTCCGGCGCCCCGAACTCCCGGGCCTGCCCGGCGCCCGCGCGCACCTGCCGGGCGGGCGGCGTCCAGCCGCCGCCGAGCGCCGCCTCGAGGCTCTCCTGGTAGCCGACCACCGCCGTCCGCACGGCGGCGAGCCGGGCGGCGACGCGCGTCCAGTCCTCGACCGTGGCGGTCGGCGTCAGGTCGAAGACGTCGCGCAGCAGCTGCACCGGGCTCGCGATGTTGTTGAGGTCGGCCAGGTCGAGGCCGAGCCGGTGCCGCTCCACGACGAGCCCGAGCCGCTCGCGCATGGCCGCCGCGGTGACGGCGTCCGTCTGGTCGACCGGCACCGCGGAGTCCAGCGCGGCGAGCGTGGACCGGGCGAGGTCCGCGAGCCGGGCGTGCCCGGCCGGGCTGAGGTCCGTCAGCCGGTCGTCGTGGCCGAGGATGCCGGTGAACGTCGCGAACAGGGGGTTCTCCGCCGCGAGCGCCTCGAGGTAGCCATCGGCGACGGCGTCCACCGCCGTGCGGTCGCGGGAGGGGGAGACCCGATCGAGCGTCACCCGGTCGAGCCTAGTGCCCGGCGCCCCACCTGCGCGGGGACCGTTAACCTGGGCCCGGAGCGGACCGGAGGACCACGTCGATGCCAGTGAAGCTGATCGTGCAGATCCCCTGCCTCGACGAGGAGGAGACGCTGCCGCTCGTCGTCGCCTCCATCCCGCGGCAGATCCCCGGCGTGGACGTCGTCGAGGTGCTGGTGATCGACGACGGCTCGACGGACCGCACCGTCGAGGTCGCCCGGGCCTGCGGCGTCGACCACGTGATCAGCAACACCGGACGCAAGGGGCTCGCGCAGTCGTTCGCCGCCGGCATCCACGAGGCCCTCCGCCAGGGCGCCGACATCATCGTCAACACCGACGGCGACAACCAGTACCCGCAGGAGCGGATCCCGGACCTCGTCGCGCCGATCCTCGCCGGCACCGCCGACATGGTCGTGGCCGACCGCCAGGTCCGCACCATCACCGAGTTCTCGCGGCTCAAGCGGGTGCTCCAGCGGATCGGGAGCCGGGTCGTCAACTGGGCGGCGGGGACGTCCGTCGCCGACGCCGCCTCCGGCTTCCGCGCCTACTCGCGGGACGCCGCGATCCGGCTCAACGTCGTCACGGACTTCAGCTACGCCATGGAGACGCTGGTGTCGGCGGGCCGCAAGCGGCTGGCGATCGCGCACGTCCCGGTGACGACCAACCCCAAGACGCGCGAGTCGCGGCTGTTCTCGAACATGTTCGAGCACGTGCTGCGCTCGTCCGGGGCGATCCTGCGCAGCTACGCCATGTTCCGGGCGTACACGGTGTTCCTGCTCTGCGGCGGGTTCTTCATCCTGCTCGGCTCGCTGCCCTACCTGCGGTTCCTGTGGTGGGTCGTGACGCGGAGCCCCGAGGTCTCCGGGCACCTGCAGTCGCTGATCATCGGCGGCGTGCTCGGACTCTTCGGGATCGTGCTCGTCGTGCTGGGTGTCGTCGCCGACCTGCTGTCGGTCAACCGCAAGCTCGTCGAGGACGTCCTGCTCCGGCTCAAGCGGCTGGAGTACGGCGAGGGCTCCGAGCCCGACCTCGACGCCACCCTGGGCGAGCGCCGGCTGCGCGCGGTCCGGGGCTCCCGCGCCCGCTGAGACGCCGTCCCGCCGACGCCGACCTACGATCAGGTGGTGGCGACGACGACGGCGCGGCGGCCGGTGGTCCGGTACGCCGGCGGGCAGCGGGTGAGTCGCCCCGACACGCTCGCCGTCGAGGAGCCGCTGGAGATCCGCCTCGACCGCGGAACCGGCGCCGAGACCTTCACCGTGACGATGCGCACGCCGGGGCACGACCTCGAGCTCGCGCTCGGCTTCCTCGTCTCCGAGGGCGTGGCCCGGACGCCGGCGGACGTCCTCGCCGCCCGGCACTGCCCCGACGCGGCCCGGGACGCCGACGGCGAGCCCACCCACAACGTGGTGGAGGTCCGGCTGCGGACCGGGATCGTCGTCCCCGCCGCCCGCTACCGGCAGGTCTCCAGCGCGTGCGGGATCTGCGGCACCGCCAGCATCGACGCCGTCCGCGGCACCTCCGCTCACGACGTGGCGGGCGACGCCGTCCGGGTCAGCGGACGCACGCTCGCGGCGCTCCCGGAGAAGCTGCGCGCCGCCCAGCGCGTCTTCGACCGCACCGGCGGGCTGCACGCCGCCGGCCTGTTCACCGCCGACGGCGAGCTCGTCGTCCTGCGCGAGGACGTCGGCCGGCACAACGCGGTCGACAAGGTCGTCGGCTGGGCGTTCGAGCGCGGTCTGCTGCCGCTGCGCGGCCACGTGCTCCAGGTGAGCGGGCGCGCCTCCTTCGAACTGGTGCAGAAGGCCTGGACGTCGGGGTGTCCGGTGCTCGCCGCCGTCTCGGCGCCGTCGTCCCTGGCCGTCGACCTCGCCGCCGACGCCGGCCTCACGCTGGTCGGCTTCTCCCGTGGCGAGTCCTTCAACGTCTACGCCGGCGCGGAGCGGATCACCGACTGAGTCCGATCCCTTGTGGATCCCTCGTGGATCCCTTGTGGAAGCAGGTGCCGGTCCGGGACGGTCGTCCTGAGCGCTCTGCGTGAGCCTCGCCGGAGGAGGCGGTCATGGCCCAGGACGCCCCAGGGGTACCGGACATCTCCGCGGCCCGTCAGCCGCGGCCCGACGGCGCGGCGGTTCCCGCGCCCAGCCCGCCGACGACGGGGGACGTCCGTGGCGGGGCGATCCCCGAACGGCCGGCGCCGGGACCAGGACGCGCCCCCGGCCCGCTCGCCCGCGTGCCCGCCGTCGCCGCGGTGGTGCTCGGGATCGCCTCGGCGCTCTCGGCGGTCACCGCGCTGATCCCGGCCCTGCGTCATGCGCTCGCGCCCGTCCAGGAGCCGCTCGACCTGCTGCTGATCAACGCCTCCCCGCGCTGAACCGGCGTCGCGGTCTGCACCGGAGCGACCGGCGACCCTGACGGGGACAGCGCGAGCGCGGGCGCCGGAAGCGGCGCCGGACTCGACGCCGGACTGGGCGACGGACTGGGCGACGGACCCGACGCCGGACTGGGCGACGGACTGGGCGACGGACCCGGCGCCGGACTGGGCGACGGCAGCGGCGGGACGGGGAGCGCGTCGGCCGTCGGCTCGACGTCGACGGGTGCCGTGACCTGAGGGTCGCCGCCGCGTGCCGCGGCCTCCGCCAGCGCCTGCTCGAGCAGCTCGCGGGCCTGCTCGGCGGTCGGCCGCTGTGCGGGGTCGCGGGTGAGCAGCCCCTCGATCACGGGCCGCACCGGGCCCGCGTGCAGGGCGGGCGGCACCTGTTCGGTGAGCACGGCGTGCAGGGTCTGCAGCTGCCCCTCGCGGCGGAACGGCGGCTCGCCCTCGACGGCGGCGAAGAGCGTCG
>DASQJO010000491.1:0-5051 GCA_035630955.1 Kineosporiaceae bacterium | reverse complement strand
CCGAAGAGCAGACACCGACACCGCACCCCCACGAACGAGGATAAATTTGGCATCGACTTTTGGCACGCTGTTGAGTTCTCAAGGAACCGACGCACACCCACAACCCCGCCACTTCCGCAGCGGACTCATCGGGGGCAACCCGTCCATGTTAGGCCGACCCGCTTGCCCGGTCAAATTCCGTTCAACGGAACCGGACCGGGGCCGTTCGGCCCATCCCCGCTGTCGGCGTCCGGCACGCGTCGCCGAGGGCGACGCATCCGGGTACCTCCTACAGAGCGCCAGACGATCCTACGTCGAGGACCGCAGCCTGGCATCCCGTCCCAACGGACGGGACTGCCGGCTTGTTCCTGGCGGTCGCACCGGGGGACCGGCCACCTCTCGGTGTCCGTTCCTCCCTGCCGGGCGACGTCGAAGACTCTAAGAAGCCCACCCATCGCCCGTCAAATCGGGCTGCGACCCGGCCATGACCAGGCGGTACTCCGGAACGTCGTCGTGCGAGCACGACGTGTCCTCGTCACGGAGCGTCAGTACTGTCCTCACTGTCCCCCACGAGCTCTACCGCCGCGAGCGACCGGCGTCCGCGGCGCAGCAGCAGCCACCGGCCGCCCAGGATATCCGCCGCCCCCGCAACGGCGTCCGGGTCCTCGATCCGCCGGTTGTTGACGTAGGCGCCGCCCTCGGCGACGGCGCGGCGCGCCGCCGACTTGCTCGCGACCAGTCCCGTGGCGGCGAACAGGTCCACAACCGGGTGTTCGCGTCGCGGCAACCGCGCGAGCGGGAGCTCCGCGAGCGCGTCCGCGAGGGCACGGGCGTCCAGGGCGTCGAGGTCCCCGCGACCGAACAGGGCGCGGCTCGCCTCCTCCACACGCTGCCGGACCTGCGCCCCGTGGACGAGGTCCGTCACGTCGGCGGCGAGCACGCGCTGCGCCTCGCGGGCGGCGGGCCGTTCCCGCGTGGCGCGCTCGAGCTCGTCGATCTCCTCCCGGGTGCGAAAGGTGAAGAAGCGCAGGTACTCGGCGACCTTCGCGTCCTCGGCGTTGAGCCAGAACTGGTAGAAGGCGTAGGGCGACGTCATGTCGCCGTCCAGCCAGACGGTGCCGCTCTCGGTCTTGCCGAACTTCGTCCCGTCCGCCTTGGTCACCAGGGGCGTGGCCAGCAGGTGCACGTCCACGCCCTCGACCCGGTGGATGAGGTCCGTCCCGGCGGTGAGGTTGCCCCACTGGTCGCTGCCGCCGGTCTGCAGCGTGCAGCCGTGCCGCCGGTACAGCTCCAGGAAGTCCATGCCCTGCAGGATCTGGTAGCTGAACTCGGTGAAGCTGATCCCCGCCTCGCTGTCCAGCCGCGCGCTGACCGCTTCCTTCGCGAGCATCCGGTTGACCCGGAAGTGCTTGCCGACGTCCCGCAGGAAGTCGATCGCCGACAACGGCGCCGTCCAGTCGAGGTTGTTCACCACCGTCGCCCCGACGGGTCCGTCGAAGACGAGGAACCGCTCCACCTGCCTCCTGATCTCCTCCACCCAGCCGGCCACGGTGTCGCGGTCGTTGAGCACGCGCTCGCCGGACATCCGCGGGTCGCCGATGAGTCCGGTCGCGCCGCCCACGAGGGCGAGCGGCCGGTGCCCCGCGTCCTGCAGGCGGCGCATCGTCAGCAGCTGCAGGAGGTTGCCGATGTGCAGGCTCGGCGCCGTCGGGTCGAAGCCGCAGTAGTACGTGACGGGACCCGAGGCGAAGGCGGCGGCGAGCGCCTCCTCGTCCGTCGACAGGGCGATCAGGCCCCGCCAGCGCAGCTCCTCGAGCGCGCCGATCCTCGTGTCCGACACCGTCACGTCCGGTCCTCTCCCACTCCTGCGGGCGCCGTGCCCGCTCCCCGAACGATGTCACCCTCGGCCCGTGCCCGGCGACGCAGTTGTCCCGGCCGATAGGTCGAGACCGTCGGGTCGCCGTCCAGCCAGAAGCGCCACGGGAAGCGGACCCCGTCCCCGCCGTCCCCACGGATCCCGACCCGCGGGCCCGTCCGCACGGGCACGGAGGCCGCCACGGACGCGGGCTCGAGCCACAGCTGCGGGTCGGTGACGAGGTCGACGCCGTCCTGCCCGCCGCCGATGCCGAGGGCCGTCGTCAGGCGGGCGGGCCCGCGGGCGAGCTCGGCCTCCGACCGTGCCGCCGGACGCCGGGCGCGGGCCACGTCGACGCCCTCGACCACCTCGCCCGCGCGGAGCAGCACGGCGGACGCCGCCCCTGTCGGCCCGCAGACGACGTTGGCGCACCAGTGCATGCCGTACGTGAAGTAGACGTACAGGAAGCCGGCGGCCCCGAACATGATCTGTGTCCGCGGGGTCGGCCCGCGGAAGGCGTGGGAGCCGGGGTCGTCCTCGCCCATGTACGCCTCGACCTCGGTGAGCCGGACGGCGACCCGCTCGCCGCCGAGCTCGGTGACGATCCGGACGCCGAGCAGCGCGGGCGCGAGCTGCACGGACCAGTCCTCGAGCGCTGAGCGCGGCAGGCGGTCGGCGTCCGTCGGCACCCGTCGATCCTAGGGACCGGGCGTCCCGGTGCCGCGGCGTACCCTCCTGCGGTGACCTCCGACCTGCGGGCCGATCAGCACGGCCGCACGACACGGCTCGAACTGACGGACCAGACGGTGCGCACGTGGGACGCCGTCGTCCTGGCAGTGGATCCGGAGCAGGGGATCGTCCTGGACCGGTCGGCGTTCTACCCCGGCGGTGGGGGGCAGCCGCCGGACCACGGCGTCCTCCTGTGGGGCGGCGTCCAGACCCGCATCGTCGGCGCGCGCAAGGCGGACGACCTCTGGCTGATCCCCGCGGAGGGCGACCCGTCGCCGCCGACCGGCACATCCGTGCGCGGCGCCCTCGAGGACGATCGGCGAACGGCGCTCATGCGCACGCACTCGGGGCTGCACCTGCTCTCGGGCGTCGTGTTCCGGGATTTCGGCGCGCTCGTGACCGGCGGCAACATGGAGCCGCTCGAGGCGCGGATGGACTTCAACCTGCCGACGGTGCCGGACGGGTTCCGGGACGCCGTCGCCGCGGCCTGCTCCGCCGAGATCGCCGCCGACCGCGCGATCACGACGACCACCCTGCCGCGGGACACCGCCTTCGCGACCTATCCGGACCTCATCCGCACGGCGACGAACCTGCTGCCGCCCGATCTCGAGGTGGTCCGGATCGTCGACATCGCCGGGCTCGACACGCAGGCGGACGCGGGGACCCACGTGGCGTCGACGCGGCAGATCGGCGGCCTGGAGATCGTGAAGATCGAGAACAAGGGCAAGGGCTTCCGGCGGTTGCGGGTGCGCGTGACCCCGGCGTCGGTCTGACGGTGCGTCGCCGCACGTCTCATGATCATCGCGGATTGCATGATCACGGTGTGGCGCCTACACCCGGTGGCGGATGCCGAGCTTGGCGAGCAGCCGCGAGACGTGCGTCGCTCACGGTCCTTCTTCGGTGATCATGCAGACCGGTCCGATCATGACGCGTTCATGATCGGACCGGTTTGCATGATCGGACCGGTTTGCATGATCGGACCGGTTTGCTTGATCAGCGTGAGGGGTTGGCGGGCGTCGACGCGGTCGTGGCCCAGGTGCGCAGACTCGTGATGCGCTGCTCGAGGCGGGCGCGCTGCTCACCCACGCGCTCGGGCGCCGTGCCTCCGCGGCCGTTGCGGGAGGCCAGCGAGCCGGCGACGTCGAGCACCTCGCGGACCTGCGGGGTCAGGGCCGGCGAGATCGTCGCCAGTTCGGTGTCGGTGAGGTCGGCGAGCTCGACGCCGCGCTCCTCCGCCGCCCGGACGCAGGCGCCCGCGAGCTCGTGCGCCACCCGGAACGGCACGCCCTGCCGGACGAGCCACTCGGCGACGTCGGTCGCGAGCGAGAACCCGGCCGGGGCGAGCGCGGCCAGCCGCTCGGTGTCGAAGCGGATCGTCGCGACGAGACCGGTGAACGCCGGCAGCACGAGCCCGAGCTGGGTCACCGCGTCGATCACCGGCTCCTTGTCCTCCTGCAGGTCCCGGTTGTACGCGAGCGGGAGGCCCTTGAGCGTGGTCAGCAGTCCGGTCAGGTCACCGATGAGGCGCCCCGCCTTGCCGCGCGCGAGCTCCGCGACGTCGGGGTTCTTCTTCTGGGGCATGATCGACGAACCGGTGGCGTAGGCGTCGTCGAGGACGGCGAACCCGAACTCGGCGGTCGTCCAGATGACGACCTCCTCGGCCAGCCGGGAGACGTCGACGGCGGTCATCGCCAGCACGAACGCGATCTCGGCGACGACGTCGCGGCTCGCGGTGCCGTCGATCGAGTTGTCCGACGACGTGCTGAAGCCGAGCTCGTGGGCGACGGCCTGCGGGTCGAGCCCGAGCGAGGAGCCGGCGAGCGCCCCGGAGCCGTAGGGGGACTCGTCGGCGCGGCGGTCCCAGTCGACGAGGCGGTCGACGTCCCGCAGCAGCGCGTGGGCATGCGCCTGGAGGTGGTGCGCGAGGAGGACCGGTTGGGCGTGCTGCAGGTGGGTCCGGCCGGGCATCGGCGCGTCCGGGTGCTCCGCGGCGCGGACGACGAGGGCCTCGGCGAGGTCGAGGACTCCGCTCGCGACCTCGCGGGCACGGTCGCGCAGGTACATCCGGTAGAGCGTCGCGACCTGGTCGTTGCGGGACCGCCCGGCCCGGATGCGGCCGCCGAGGTCGGCGCCGACACGCTCGATGAGACCCCGTTCGAGGGCGGTGTGGACGTCCTCGTCGTCGGGTGTCGCGGTGAACGCGCCGGAGGCGACGTCGGCCGCGAGCCGGTCGAGGCCGTCGAGCAGACCGGCGAGCTGGTCGCCGGTCAGCAGGCCGGCACGGTGCAGCGCGCGGGCGTGCGCGCGGGAGCCGGCGATGTCGTAAGGCGCCAGCACCCAGTCGACGTGCACGGAGGCCGACAGCGCGGCCAGCGCCGCGGAGGGGCCGGACGCGAACCGGCCGCCCCACAGACTGAGCGCCTGCGGGGCCGCCGACCCGTCGGTCGAGACGGACGAGGTCACCGACCGGCCACCCGCGCGTCCCGGG
>DASQJO010000490.1:0-7553 GCA_035630955.1 Kineosporiaceae bacterium | reverse complement strand
GGACGGCGGCGAGCACGGCCGGCCGCCAGACGGGGTCCGGGACGTCCTGCCCGGCGGTCGAGGCTCTGATCTCGAGCTTGCGGATGTAGCTCGCCTCGGCGTTGACCACGTGGGCCAGGATCTTGTCCCGGTCGCGGCCGCCGCCGCGGGGCCCCTTCCGGAGCTCGGCCGGGGCGCCCGCGACGACGTCGTCGAACACCTCCCACGCTGCCTGCATCAGCGAGGCGAGCCGATCCGTCTCGCCGGGCGCCAGCGGGGCGGTGTCGATGCCGGGGTCCTTGTCCAGGGCCCCGAAGTCGGTCGTGGCACCGCCCCGGAACCGCTCGACGATGTCGAAGCCGTCGACGACGGGAGGCTCGAGCCCGGCCCGGCGCACGACCGGCGCGTAGCGCGGCAGGTAGGCCTCGAGCGTCTCCAGCGCGGCCTCCGCGCCCTTGCCCGACCGCGCCCAGCCCGGCCAGTCGAGCGCGACGGCGAACGTCCTCTTCGACCCCTCCTCGAGGTACACCCGCAGCGGCATACGCCAAGCCTGGCACGTCCGGATGGTGGACCATCGGGATGAAACGCATGATGCGCAGGAGGCTGCTGGCACTCGACAGCTCTTGTGTGCCAGCCGGTCCCGGCCGCACCCTGCGGACAACGCTCCAGGTGAGGCCGACGCCGTCCGAGCCGTCGCAGGCACGACCGAGAGGAGGTCGTCATGTCGGAGCCCCGCGTCGAGGTGTCCCCGTTCGGCGGAGCGGACCGCCGGCTGTCCGGCTTCGTCGTCTCCGGCCGCTGGCCGTCGTCCACCCGCGAGTGGGCCCAGTTCCTCGCCCTCGCCGTCCGGCTCGCCGCCGTCCCCGGCATGGTCCGGACGACGACCGTCTACCGCGCCGTCGAGGACGTCCCCGAGAACCCGCAGCCCGGCACCGTGGGGCTGGTGACGCTCGCCGGGCCGGTGCTCGGCGACGGCGCGCCGAGGCCCGGTCAGTTCTCCCAGGCGTCGCCGCCGGCGCTGATCCTCCTGCACCCGCCGGGGGAGAGCCGGCCCTCGACGCCGGAGGTCGTCGGCGCGGCGTCCGGCTGCGTGCTGCTGCCCGGTCTGCCGCACCTGGGGCTGGAGCACCGCGCGGCCTGGGTCGAGGCCGAGGTCGACGGCACCGTCACCCGGCTGGTCAGCCAGGTCGGGGTCGACCCTGCGCAGGACCCGGACACCGCCGTCCTCGCGATGCTGCTCGCCGCCTGAGAGGTCCGGCGCAGGAGGGTTCAGCGCGTCGGCGTCCGGATCGGGCGGCGGGGGAGCTCGCCGCCGGTCGAGGGCGCCGGGGACGCCGAGGGGCCCGGGGACGCCGAGGGGTCGGGTGACACCGACGGCGCGGGCAGGAGGACCGGAGCGCGGCGGACGACGCGGTTCGAGCCGTCGGCGCTGCGTCCCGGGACGCCGGTCGCGCCGCCGGGCCCGACGCCGTCCACGTCCACCTCGACCTGCGCGGTGGTGGCCGTGAGGCCGAGCACCCGGAGGACCACCCGGCCGCCGGCCGTGGTCAGCGAGCCCCCGGCGGGGACGGGCTCGTCCCAGTCGGCGGCGAACCGGGCCGCCGGCGACGGGCTGCCGTCGAGCAGCAGGGTCTGCCCGGCACCGTCCTGCGCGTCGTCGCGCCGCACCAGGACGCCGGGCCTCAGGCCCCGCCAGTCGCTCGCCAGCCACGCGTCGGCGCCGACGGCCGCCCGGTACTCCACGACGTAGGTGCCGCCGGCCGGGTCGGCGACGCGTAGCGACCGCACCCCCGAACCGAGACCGACCGCGGTGAGGGTCACCGCGCCGGGGGCCGCCACGGTCGTGACCTGGGCCGCGGGAAGCGCACCGAGCCGCCACGCCTGCGCCGTGCTGAGGGTGCCGAGGTGCTCCCAGCTCACGCCCATGACGTCGTACCAGTCGCGGTAGCCCGTGCGGACGCAACCCTTCGTCCAGCGCGTACCGGTCCAGGCGCCGTCGGCGACGCCGTCGCACTGCAGCCCGTTGGAATGGCCGAGGCCGAGGTTGTGGCCGAGCTCGTGGGCGACGAGGCCGGCGAGCGTGCCGCGCACGTAGGCGTACCCGCCGGCGTCGCTCGACGCGCCGATCGTGCCGAGTCCGGCGTAGCAGGCGGACGCGGTGGCGGGAACGAGCACGAGCAGGTGCCGGTCGCGGCCCGGGACGAAGCCGGACCGCAGCGCAGCCTCGCCCCACAGGGACCACACGTCGTCGCACCGGCTCCGCAGCCGGAGCAACCCCACCGACCGGACGACACGCCAGCGCACGCGCCCGGCGGTCTGCGCCGACCAGAACCGGGACACCGGGCCGGAGACGGCCGCGGCGAGCTGCGCCGGGGTGGTCGCGTCCGGTTTCGTGCCGGCCGGCGCGGCGAGGACGACCGTGACGTCGTGGACCGCGGCGCGCAGCGCGGGCTCCGGGGCCGTGCCGGTGACCCGGGCGGCCACCACCTCGCCGCCGCTCTCGGCCGCGGCCACAGCGCCCCCGCTCCCGGTCGGCGGGGTTACCTCGGTTGTCGGAGGGCTGGCCACGTCGGCGTCGACCGTGCTGCCCGTCGGGGCCGAGGCCAGGCTCGACGTCCGGACCTTGACCCGCCCGGTCCGCGTCCGGATCCAGGTCTCGACCGCCGCCTCGCGGCCGTCGCCGGATGCGCCGCGGGCGGCGTCCGACTCGACGGAGACGCGCACGACGGTGCCGCGGACCCTCCGGACCGCGGCGTTGGTCCGAGGGCGCGCCCGGGATGTCGCGACCGGGTGTGCGGGTCCGGCCGTGGCCGGGAGGGTCGTCGTCACGGGTGACGGGGGCGAACTCATGGTCGTCGCCGGCGCGCCGGCTGCGGGCGTCCCGGGAGGGGGAGGCACTGCGCAGCCGGCGACGCCGGTGAGGGCGACCACCCCGAGGGCGGTCGCGAGCACGACCGGGCGGCGGACGCCGGGCACGCGCCGCGGGCCGTGGGGAAGACGGCCCCCGGCGGGCGTGCGTGGCATGCGGCTCCCGAGCGACGAGACCGAGTTGGGCCTGCGCAGCTTGGCCGCTCGGAGGCGTTCCGGGGGCGCGACGCGCCGGGTGAAGAGCCGGGATCGACCGGGCGGCGGAGGTTAGCGTGGAGGCAGTGTCCACGACCAGCCCCCCGCCTCCGGCCGATGCCGTCGAGCCTGCTCCGGCGGCCGGGCCCGCGCCCGGCGCGGCTCCGGCCGGAAACGTCGTGCCCGGCGCCGTCGTGGACCATGAGGCACCGGTCGAGGAGGCAGGCCGGCAGGCGGATCCGGCGCCCGAGGAGCCGTCGCTCGGGACGCCCGGGAGCTGGCGCGAGACGCTGCTCGCCGCGGGCCTGCCCGACACGCTGCTCGCGGTCGCCGACCCCGGTGACCAGGCGCTCGACCTCACGCACGCGCACCCGTCCGGTCTCGCCACGCTGCTCGCGGGCCGGCCGACGCCGTTGTCGATGCTGTTCCGCGAGGCGGCCGTGCACAGCGCGGCGCGGCGGCGGTCCCGCTCGCTGCGGGCCGTCGCCGGGGAGCTCGCCGCCGACCGTGGCGTCCGCGCGGGCCTGCTCACCGCGGGCGTCGCGCGCTGGACCGCGCCCTGGGCGGTCGACCCCGGTGAGGACGAGGAGCGGGTACACGCCCCGGTGCTGCTGCGCGGCTGCGACGTGCGGCCCCGCGGCGCCGGTCACGACGACTACGAACTCGAGCTCGACGAGAGCGCCGTCGTCAACCCCGAGCTCCTCCGGCGGCTGCGGGAGGACCACGGCGTCCGGCTGGACGGCGAGGCGCTCGCGGAGCTGGCCTTCGGGATCCACGGCTTCGACCCCGACCCGGTGTTCCGCGTGCTCGAGGGCGCCTGCGCCGGCGTCCCCGGGTTCGTCGTCGAGCCGCGGGTGCTCGTGGGCTGCTTCACCGCGGGGTCGGACGCCCTCCTCGCCGACCTCGACGCGGCGCTGCCGGCGCTCGCTGGTCACCCACTGCTGGGCCGGCTCGCGGACCCGCTGCTCGGGGTCGTCGCGCCGCCGGTCCCTGCCCGCGCCCCCGACGGGACCTCGCCGGCCGTGCTCGACCTCGACCCGGAGCAGCGCCGCGTGCTCGCGGCCGCCCTGGCCGGGCAGGACGTCGCCGTCGAGGGACCCCCGGGGACGGGTCTCACCCACACCCTCGCCGCCTGCGTCGCCGGCCTCGCCGAGCAGGGCCGGCGCGTGCTCGTCCTCACGCCGTACCGCGGGACCGCCGACGCCCTCACCGAACGCCTGGACGCCGCGGGCCTCGGCGACCTCGTGCTCTCCCTGCACGACGGCACCGGTGACCGGCCGCGGCTGCTCGCGGCGCTCGGCTCCGCCCTCGACGCCGCCGTGTCGGACCGGCCGCCCGAGGCGCCGACGGCGCTCTTCGCCAAGGTCGACGAGACCGACGACGACGTGGACGGCGACGCCGCGGAGGAGCTCGAGGCCGACCTCACGGCGTTGCACACGGTCCGTGAGCCGTGGCGGGTGTCCGCCTACGACGCGATGGTCGAGCTCGCCGCGCTGATGGCGGCGCCCGCCCCGCCGCGCACCCGCGTCCGGCTCGGGTACGACGTGTGCCGCCGGCTCGACGCCGCCGAGCGGGAGGAGCTCCGGACGGCGCTGCGCGAGGCCGCGGAGCTCGGAGCCTTCACGCTGACCCCGGAGCAGGCGCCCTGGCTCGACGCCCACGTCGGTGACGAGGCCGAGGCGCGGCAGGCGCTCGCGGCGGCGCGGTCAGGCCGCGCGAGCCTGGAGGTCGCCCGCCAGTCCATGGCCCGGATCGCGGCAGCCGCCGGACTCGTCGAGGCCGCCAGCGTCGACGGGTGGCACCGCCAGCTCGACCTGCTGGTCGGCGTCCGGGACACCCTCGACGTGCTGCTGCCCACGGTGTTCGAGCAGCCCCTCGGCGAGCTCATCGCCGCGACCGCGCCGGAGGGCGGCCCGCCGGGGAGCTCGTTCATGGCGCGACGGGCACTGCGCCGGCGGGCCCGCTCGCTGGTCCGCCCCGGCGTCCACCTGCCCGACCTGCACGTCCGGCTGCTCATGGCGCAGCGCCAGCTCGCGGGCTGGCAGGCTCGGTCGTCCGGCGGCGGCTGGCCGCGAGTCCCCACCGGGCTCGCCGTCGCCGAACAAGCGCTCGACGCGCTGGAGCACGCGCTCGACGTGCTCGGCGTGGCGCTCCCGCGCACGGGTCCGGAGGAGCTGCGCGCGCTGCCGCTGGAGGTCCTCGACGACCGGCTCGCGGCGCTCGCCGGGGACGGGGAGGGCGCGGCCGACGCTCCGCGCCGCGCCCGGCTGCTGGCCCGCCTGCGGGACGCCGGCCTCGGCGACCTCCTGGACGACCTGCGGAGCCGTGCCGCCGGGCGGGACGACGTGGACGGCGAGCTCGACCTCGCGTGGTGGACGTCGGTGCTCGAGGCGGTCATCCGTTCCGACGCCCGGCTGGCCCGGCACGAGCCGGACACCCTCACCGGCCTGGTCGACCGGCTCCGCGAGGAGCACACCCGGGCGACGGCGGCGGCGCGCCGCCGGGTCCGGCTCGCGGTCGAGGAGCGCGCCCGCCAGGTGGCGGCCGAGCACCCGGAGCAGGCCCGGTGGCTGCTCTCAGAGGTGCACCGCGGGCATCGCTCGCGCTGGCCGAACGATCTCGTCCGGCACGCCCCCGACCTGCTCGCCGCGCTGCGACCCGTCTGGGTGCTCAGCCCAGACGCCGCCGCCCGGCTCCTGCCGCCGGCGGCGTCGGGACATGTCGTCGACGTGGTCGTGGTGGACGACGCCGGTCAGGTGGGATTCCCCGAGGCGGCGGCGGCGCTCGTGCGCGGCCGTCAGGTGATCGTCGCGGGCGACGGGCACCGGCTGCCCCCGGCCACCGGCGGCCCCTCGGTCCTCGAGGTCGTGGCGTCGCTGACCGGCGTGCGGACCCTGAAGCGTGACCACCGGTGCCGCGACGGGCGCCTGCTGGCGCCGCTGCTGAACCGCTACGACGGCTGGACGGCGACGCCCGGCGCCGCCGCGCGCTCGCCGCTGGTCGTGGAGCACGTCCGGGAGGGGACGGGGGTCGCGGCCCCGGGGGAGGAGGTCGCCGTCAGCCCCGATGCCGAAGTGCTGCGCGTCGTCGACCTCGTCACCGAGCACGCCGTCCGCCGGCCGGGGGAGTCGCTCCTCGTCGTCACGCTCGGCCTGCGGCACGCGGCCCGGATCGAGGAGGCGCTGCGCGCGGAGGTCGCGCACAACCCCGACCTCGCGCGCTGGCTCGACGTGCACTGGACCGGGGGGATCTCCGAGCCGTTCCTCGTGCGTCCGGTACACCGGCTCGCCGGCCTGGAGCGGGACGCCGTCATCGTGTCGATCGGGCTCGCGCGCACCCCGCACGGCCGGGTGCTGCACCGGTTCGGGGTGCTCGACGGGCGGCACGGGGTCGCGTGCCTGGTCGCCGCCCTCTCGCGGGCGCGCCGCCGGACGACGGTGGCCTGCGCCTTCCGCGCCGAGGACATCTCCGCCGAACGGGTGCGCAGCGAGGGCGCGCGCCTGCTCCGCGACCTGCTCGAGGTCGCCACCGACCCGGGGCTCCGGGGCGACCACGACGCCAGGCTCGCGCTGGCGCCCGAGCCCGCCGGGCCCACCGGTCCGGACCACCTCGTCGCCGATCTCGCGCGGCGGCTGCGGGAGGCCGGACTGCCGGTCGCGACGTCGCTGCCCGCGCCGGACCGGCCGCTGGACCTGGCCGTCGGCGACGGCGCCGATCCCGGCCGGATGCTGCTCGCCGTCGACGTCGACGTGCCCGCCCACGCGGGGCTGAACCCCGCCGACGTGCGGGAACGGCAGCGGCGGGCGGCGTTCGAGCGGTCCGGGTGGCGGTACCTGCGGGTCGCGGCCATGGACCTCTTCTGCGACCCCGAGCGCGAGGTCGCCCGGATCCGGCAGGCGTGGCGCGCCGCGGGCGGCGCACCCGCCGCCGTGACGCCGGTGGCGGGCGTCCCGCACCAGCCCCGCAACCGCGCGCCCTGGCCGGACGTGACGCCGGGGCGCGCGATCGGCGCCTACGGCGAGCGGGAGCTGGACGCCGTCGCGCGGTGGGTGCTCTCCGACGGTGTGCCGCGGACGCCTGATGCGCTCGCGGCAGAGCTCCGCGACGCCCTGCAGATCGACCAGCACGGAGAGCGGGCGGAGGCCACCATGGCCGCGGCTGCGCGCCGCGTGCTCGGCGCCGCGACACTGGTGTCGTGACCGCCCGCCCTCCCGACGATCCCAACGCCCGCCCCGCCTGCGAGACGGCGGAGCCCGGCGGCGATGCGGTCGGGGAGTCGGCGGGGGCGACGACGACGCGGGGCGGTCCGGCGACGACGTCGACGGTCGATCCCGAGGACTGGGCTTCGACCCGGGCCGACGACGACGAGCGGTACCAGCGCGAACGCCCCCCGCACTGGGAGTGACCTCCTCGACGTCTTGGTGATCGCAGGTGATGGCGTCGAGGCACGGTCGGGGAACGGCTGGTCCGACGAGGGACGGTCAGACGGCCCGCTGGCGAAGCAGGTCGCG
>DASQJO010000489.1:0-9153 GCA_035630955.1 Kineosporiaceae bacterium | reverse complement strand
ACCGGAAAGGTCACCTACCCCGCGGGCTGCTGATCCCGCGAATTCCCTCCGAACGGCCCCGGCGCTCGCGCCGGGGCCGTTCCACATTCCCTTGCCCGGGCCGTGCGCGGGCGTGGTCTCCTCGCCGTCGCAGGGATGGCTGGCGGCACGTGAAGAGCCCCGGCGCCCTTTCGCGAGGGCGCCGGGGCTTCGTGGAACGTGGTCAGACCGCGATGAGCGGGGCGGCCACGTCGCGGGGGTACGCCGCCCGGGAGACGGCCTCGTCGTGGGTCACGAGCCCGGCCGCGACGAGTTCCGAGAGCGCCTGCTCGAGGGTCCGCATGCCGTCGCGCTGACCCGTCAGGAGCTGGTTGCGCAGCTGGCCGGTCTTGCCCTCCTTGACGAGGTTGCGGACCGGCGGCGTCACCACCATCACCTCGTGCGCGGCGACCAGCCCGCCCCCGACGCGTGGCAGCAGCCGCTGGTGGACGACACCGGTCAGTGTGGCGGCCAGCTGCACCCGGACCTGCGGCTGCTGGTCGCCCGGGAAGACGTCCACCAGCCGGTCGATCGCCTGGGAGGTGTCGTTGGTGTGCAGCGTGGCCAGCACGAGGTGGCCCGTCTCCGCGAGCGTCAGCGCGAACCGGATGGACTCCAGGTCGCGCACCTCGCCGATGAGGATGACGTCCGGGTCCTCCCGCAGAGCGCTGCGCAGCGCCGCGGCGAACGACGCCGTGTCGGTGCCCACCTCCCGCTGACTGACGGCACAGCGCTTGTGGTCGTGGACGTACTCGATCGGGTCCTCGATCGTCAGCACGTGGCGTGCCCGATTCGTGTTGATCCAGTCCACGATCGACGCGAGCGTCGTCGACTTGCCAGAACCCGTCGGGCCCGTGACCAGCACGAGGCCCCGGTCGAGCGCAGCCATCCTGCGCACGGCGTCCGGGACCCGCAGCTCGTCGAAGGACGGGATGACCCGCGGGACCACGCGCAGCGCGACCGCAGGGTCACCCTTCTGGCGGTACACGTTCCCGCGGACGCGCGCCTCACCCCGCCAGGAGAACGAGAAGTCCACCTCGGCGCCGCCCTCGAACGCGGCCAGCTGCCCGTCGGAGAGCAGGGCACGCGCGGCCTGCCGGGCGTCCTCGCCGGTCAGCGGGGCGGCGTCGGGCAGCGGGGTGACGTCGCCGTCGACACGGATCAGGGGCGGTGCTCCGGGCAGGAGCAGCAGGTCGGTGCCGCGGCGCTGCCAGAGCGCGGCGAGCAGCTCGTCAGGGGTGTCCATGATCCTCACGGTAGGTGCTTCATCGACGCAGAGTGAGGGCATGGCGAGGAGGTTCACCGGGTAGGACGCAGGCATGATCCGATCAGGCTCTCCGCGGCTGGTGCTCGGGGCTCTGGCGACCGGGCCGCGGTCGCTGTGGTTCGCCCGGCACGGGCAGAGCGAGGGCAACGTCATCCGTGACGACGCCGAGCGGCGCCACGCCGAGCGTTACGAGCTCGGCATGCGCGACGCCGACGTCCCGCTCAGCGACCTCGGACGCCGGCAGGCGGTGGCGCTGGGCCGCTGGATGGCCGAGCAGCCCGCCGACGTCCTGCCCGACGCCGTGCTCGTCTCCCCGTACCTGCGTGCCGCGCAGACCGCCGATCTGGTGCTGGCCGAGGCGGGGCTGACCGGCGTCCGCCGCGGCGTGGACGAGCGACTGCGCGACCGCGAGATCGGCGAGTGGGACGGGCTGACCTGGCGCGGGATCGTCGGGGAGTTCCCGGCCGAGGCCGAGCGCGCCAAGCTGGTCGGCCGGTTCTTCCACCGGCCGCCCGGCGGGGAGTCCTGGGCGGACATCTGCCTGCGGCTGCGCACCCTGCTCGCCGACGTGGCCCGCGAGCTCGAGGGCGCCCGCGTGCTCCTCGTCGCGCACGACGTGGTCATCCAGCTGGCGCGGGTGGTGCTCGAGGGGCTCGACGAGGCCGCGGCGGTCGAGCTCGTGCACGGGACGGCCTACGCCAACGCCGGGCTGACGATCTTCGAGCGACGCGGCGGCGGGATGCTGCTGGAGCGCTACAACTGGACGGTGCCCGTCCGCGAGCAGGGCGCGCCGGAGACGAGGAGCGAGGATGCCGCGGTCGGACGCTGAGATCGTCACGCCGGCGCTCCTGCGCGGCTGGCCGCTACCCCCGCCGGGCGAGGACAAGGGTGACCGGGGAACGGTGCTCGTGGTGGGCGGGGCGGCGCGGACCCCGGGAGCGGCCATGCTCGCCGGGCTCGCGGCGCTGCGCGCGGGAGCTGGCAGGCTGCAGCTGGCCGTCGCCGCGCCGGTCGCGACCGCCGTCGCCGTGGCGATCCCCGAGGCGCTGGTGCTGCCCCTGCCGGCGGACCGGGAGTCCGGCAGCGTCGAGCCGGAGGCCTCCGCCGCGGCGCACGACCTCGCGGTCAGGGCGGACGTGGTCTGCGCCGGCCCCGGTCTGGACGACGCCGACCGCAGCACGCGCCTGGTCGCCGACCTGATCGCAGCGCTGGCGTCCGAGGGCACGGCGACCCGCGTCGTCCTCGACGCCTACGCGCTCGGGGCCCTGCCCGGGCAGGAGAAGCTCTGCGCCGCGCTGCCCGCGCCGCTCGTGCTGACGCCGAACGCGTCCGAGGCCGGCATCCTGCTCGAGGAGGACCCGCCGTCCGACCACGGCACGGCCGCGCTGCGGATCGCCGAGCGCTACACCGCGGTGGTCGCGTTGCGACAGGCGATCGCGACGCCGGAGGGAAAGCTGTTCGTCGGCGGCGCCGGGCAGGCCGGGCTGGGGACGTCCGGCAGCGGCGACGTGCTCGCCGGCGTGGTCGCCGGGCTGCTGGCGCGCGGTGCGACGCCCGACCAGGCGGCCGTCTGGGGCGCGCACCTGCACGCCACGTCCGGGGAACGGCTGGCGGCCCGCGTCGGCCCGCTCGGCTACCTCGCCCGCGAGCTGCTCGAGGAGACCCCGCGCGTGCTCACCGAGCTGTCGGTCGAGTACTAGCCGGCCCGGATCCCGATGAGGGCGCCGACGCCGTACGTGACGCCGGCCGCGAGCGCCCCCACGAAGACCTGCCGCAGCGCGCTGCGCACCGGCGAGCGTCCGTTGAGCAGGCCGATCGACGCACCGACCGTCGCCAGGGCGAGCACCGCCAGGACGACGGCAGCGACGAACGCGTCCGTCCCCCCGGTGATCAGGTACGGCAGCACGACGACGAACGCGCCGACGGCGAACGCCAGCAGCGAGGACGCCGCCGCCGACCACGGCGAGCCCAGCGCGTCGGGGTCCAGGCCGAGCTCCTCGCGGGCCAGCGTGTCGAGGGCGACGTCCTTGTCGCTCATGATCCGCTGGGCGATCTCGCGGGCCTGCGCCGTCGGCAGCCCCTTGGCGCGGTAGATGAGGACGAGCTCCTCGAGCTCCTCCTCCGGCTTCTCCTCCAGCTCCGCACGCTCGAGGGCGATCTCGCGCTGGAACATCTCGCGCTGGCCGGCCATCGACACGTACTCGCCCGCCGCCATCGAGAACGAGCCCGCGAGGAGGCCGGCGACACCCGCGAGCAGCACGGTCGAGCGCTCGGCGCCCGAGCCGGCGAAGCCCATGACCAGCGCGGTGTTCGACACCAGCCCGTCGCTGACGCCGAAGATCGACGCGCGGAGCGCGCCCGAGCGGTCGCCCCGGTGCCAGCGCTCCCGCCGGGCGATGACGTCGCGCGGGTCGGGTTCCGGCGCGTCGCGGCCGGCGCGCATCGCGGCCAGCGCCCGGGCGTGCCCGCGCTCGTCGGCGGCCATTCCCGCCGCGGCGTCCGGGTCGGCGTCGTACAGCCCGGCGTCCGACTTCTCCGCGCGCTCGATCAGCGGCAGGACGGCGTCCAGGGAGAACCGCTTGGCGGTCGCGGTGAGGAAGCGGGTCCGGACGCCGGGCCTGCTCGGCGGCGGCACCTCGGCGCCCGCGGAGCGCAGCCGCTCCTCCCAGTGCGCCGCGTGCCGGCGCTCGACGTCCGCCAGCTCGCGGAGGATCTCGGCGCGCTCGCCGCCCGCGGAGTCCGCCAGCCGGTCGTAGAGGGTGGCGGCCTCGCGCTCGCTCGCGAGCAGGTCGCGCCACCGCCGGAGGGTCGCCGCGTCCGGGGCGGTCGCGCTGTCGGCTCCGGGCGTCATGCCGTCCACGCTACCCGGCAGCACCGACGGTGATCGGACCGGATGTTGCCCGCGCGAAACATGCGCGGAACGTGCGAAGTGCACGATGGGGCCCGATGTGCACCGCCCGACGAGCGGTGCCGCCGTGTCGGGAGGTGCCGCACGTGCTCGCCAGGATCCGCCTCCGGGTGCCGGACCGCCCCGGTTCGCTCGGCCGCGTCGCCTCGGCCATCGGGACCGCGTCGGGCGACATCGCCGGCGTCGACGTCCTCGCCACCGAGGCCGGCTCGGCGCTGGACGACGTCGTCGTCCGGGTCCGGGACGTCGGGCACCTCGACGCCGTGCTCACGGCGCTCACCGGCGTCCCCGGCGTGGGGGTGGACGGCGTCCACCACCCGGTGCCTCCGGTGCCGGGGCACGCCGACCTCCAGCTCGTCGCGCAGGTCCTCGCCCAGCCGGGCCGGTCTCTGCAGACCCTCGTGGACGGCGCCCCCGCGGCGCTCGGCGTCGACTGGGCGGCGATCGTGCACACCGAGATCGGCAGGGACGAGCTCGACGTGGTCGCGACCGGCTCCGGCGCGCCCGCGGCGCTCGCCGGCACGCTCGTCGGCCCCTTCCGGCTGCGGACGTTCCGCCTCGAGCCGGCCGGCGGACCGCCGCACGCCGCGGCGCTCGTGCCGCTCGAGGGATGTCCGCTCGGGCTGCTGCTCGGCCGCGCCGGCGGCCTGGAGTTCCACAGCCGGGAGCTGTGGCGGCTCGGTCAGCTGGGCGCGGTCGTCGGACCCTGCCTGGCGGTGTCCGCCCCGGCCTGAGCCCGCGCGGCCGTGGCGATCCGCTCGAGCGTCGCGATCATCGTCGCCCGGTTGTGCGTGGTCACGTCGGAGACGCCGCGCACGGTCAGACCGATCAGCCTCATCAGCGCGCCCCGGCGGTCGGTGAACTCCTCGACGAGGAGCGTGCCGTCCCCGTCCGGGAGGAGCCGGTAGGTCCAGCGCGAGACCGCGAGGCCTTTGCTCGACACGTCCCAGCCGACCTCGCGCCCCGGCGTCCAGGCCACGACCGTGCAGACGGTCGACCACCGCCGCCACCCGATGCGGTTGGCGCCGCGGAAGCGGGCGCCGACCTCGGGGCCGGTGGCGCCGTCCAGCCACGCCTGGGACACCGCCTCCGGCGACCACTCCCCCATCCGCGTGGGGTCGCCGACGAGCTGCCACACCGCCGCGGGCTCGGCGGCGACGTGGCGGCTGACGGCGACGTCGCTCATCGGCCGGTCACAGCCCGTACGCCTCGAGCAGCCGCAGCCAGACCTCGCTCACCGTCGGGTACGCCGGGACGGCGTGCCACAGGTCCGACAGCGGAACGGCGCCGATCACCGCGACGGTCGCCGAGTGCAGGAGCTCCGCGACGTCCTGACCGACGAACGTCGCCCCGACCACGACCTTGCGGTCCTCGTCCACGACGATCTTCGCCCGTCCACGGTAGCCGTCCGCGAGCAGGCCGGCACCGGCGACGGAGCCGAGGTCGTACTCGACGGTCCTGATCGTCAGGCCCTTGGCCCGCGCGTCCGCCTCCGTGTACCCGACGGACGCGACCTGCGGGTCGGTGAACACCACCGACGGCGCCCCGAGCCGGTCCGCCCGCGCGCGCAGCGCCTCGCCGGGCTGCTCACCACGGGCCCGGCGCAGGATGACGTCCCCGACCAGCCGCGCCTGGTACTTCCCCATGTGCGTGAGCAGGTTGCGGCCGTTGACGTCGCCGACCGCGTACAGCCAGTCGCCCTCGACTCCGGTCACCGTCAGCCAGTCGTCGACGTCCACGTACCGGCCGCCCTGCAGCCCGACGGACTCCAGCCCGACATCGGTCGTCCGGGGCCGGCGGCCGGTGGCCACGAGCACCTCGTCCGCGACGACGGCGTCCCCGCCCTCGATCTCGAGGGTGACCTCGCCGCGCGGCTCGGGCCGCCGGACGGCGACGACCTTCGTGCTGGTGCGGACGCGGATCCCGGCCTCCGAGAACGCCTGGGCGAGCAGCTCGCCCGCGAACGGCTCCTGGCGGCCCAGCAGCCGGTCGAGGACCTCGATGACCGTCAGCTCCTCGGCGCCCAGGCCGCGGTAGGCGAGCGCCAGCTCGCAGGCCACGACGCCGCCGCCGAGCACGACCAGCCGGCGCGGCACCGACTCGCTGCTCGTGGCCTCGCGGCTGGTCCACGGCTTGGCCTCGGCCAGGCCGGGGACGGGCGGCAGCGCCGCGTCGCTCCCGACGGCGAGGACGACGGCGTGCCGGGCCGTGATCACCTGCGTCGAGCCGTCGGGCGCCTGCACGACGACCCGCTTCTCGCCGTCGAGCCGGCCGTGGCCGCGCACCGCCTGCGCCCCCGTGCCCTCGACCCACTCGACCTGGCCGGTGTCGTCGTGCCGGCGGCCGTCGAAGCCGGTGAACCAGTCGCGCCGCTTGAGGACGGCCGCGACGTCGAGCGGACCGACCTCGACACCGGGGAGCCGGGTCGCGGCGCCGCGCAGCTCGATCGGGCGCAGCAGGGCCTTGCTCGGCATGCAGGCCCAGTAGGAGCACTCGCCGCCGAAGAGCTCGTACTCCACGAGCGCGCAGCTCAGCCCGCCGTCGCGGACCCTGCCCGCGACGTTCTCCCCCGGCGGACCGCCGCCGATCACGACGACGTCCACCTCGGTGTCGGTCTCGACCTGCGGGCTCACGCACGACCTCCTGATTCGGGTTCGGCGGAACGAGCGGCGGCTTCGCGCTCGTGGAGCCGCGCCCGCACCTCGTCCGGCGTGTAGGCGCGGCGCTTGCGCTCGGAGCGGGCGATGACGGCGCCGGTGGCCGCGACGCCCGCGAGTCCGGCGAGACCGATGATCTTCCAGATGCGCACGGCCCTACGCTACGGGCGTGAGCGCCACCCGCATCACCCTGGACGAGGCCGTCGATCTCACCCGGACCGGCGACCTGTGGCTCTTCCGCGGGTCCAGCGCCGCCGACCACGCGATCCGGCTCACGACGAACGCGCCCGTGAACCACGTCGGGATGGCGGTCACCCTCGACGACCTCCCGCCGCTGATGTGGCACGCGGAGCTCGGCCGGTCGCTGCCGGACGTCTGGACCGGCACCCACCAGCGCGGCGTCCAGCTGCACGACCTGCGGGACGCCGTGCGCGTGTGGGCGCACCGCTACGGCCAGCGCGCCTGGCTGCGGCAGCTGGAGGCGCCGGTCTCGCCCGAGGCGGAGGACGCCGTCCTGCGGACGATCGCCCGGCTCGACGGCACGCCCTTCCCGAGCACGGCGAAGCTGGCGGGCCGCTGGGTCGGAGGTCGGTTGCGCCGCCGGGCCCGCTCGGAGGCGGCGCTCGAGACGGCGTACTGCGCCGAGGTCGTCGCCCTGACGTACCAGGCGATGGGCCTGCTGCCGGCGGACCGTGCACCGAACTGGTACGACCCGGGACGCTTCTGGAGCGGCGACGACCTCCCCCTGCTCGACGGCGCGACGCTCGGCGCGGAGGTCGAGGTCCTCATCCCCCCGTCGTGACGAGGTAGCTGCCGGCCCTGGTGAAGCCGACGACGCGCCCGGTGCGCAGCCGCGGCTCCAGCGCCTCACGGACGGCGATGCGCCATGCGTGCGCCACTGCGGGATCGGTGCGACGGAGCGACTCGACGTCCGGCGGCGTCGCGACCGCGATCACGTCTCCAGCACTGACGTCGCCGTCGGCGTCCCCCACGACGGGCCGCCCCTCGACCTCCGCGAGCGCCACCCTCACCTCCGCCCCCACCTCGCGGTGATCATGCAATCCGGTCCGATCATGAAAACCGGTCCGATCATGGACGACGTCGGTCACCGGCCACACCGCCAGCAAGCGGTCGGACTCGTCGCCGTCGTTGATGCCGTCGTCCATCCGGCCGTAGAAGTCGACGAGGTACTCACCGATGCTCGCGCCGAGCTTGCCGATGTTGAACCAGGCGTTGCGCCGGACCAGCGGGTCGAAGGTCCAGGTCACCGTCTGCAGGCCGTGTTCGGCGGCCCATGCCCGCTGGTGCACCTTGAGCGCGTAGCCCACGCCGCGGCCGCGCGCCGCCGGCGCCACCGCCGCCACGTGCGAGTGCAGCCCCGGCGTCGGGTGCGACGCGAGGAACGCCGCCGCCGCTCCGACCATGCCGCCGTCCAGGTAGGCGCCCGCGACGTACCCGCCGGCATGCTCGAGCGCCCGCATGAGCCCCGCCGTCGCCGGCGGCTGGCCGGGCCAGGTCGCGGCGAACAGCGCCTCGGCGTCAGCGATGTCCGCGATCCGGTCGAGCGTGCGGACGACGACCTCGGGGGCGGTGACGGTCACTCGCTCAGTCTCCCGCAGCCGTCCATGATCGGACCGGAATGCATGATCACCGCGAGGTGAGATCACCGCGAGGTGGCAAGGGTCAGAGGTCGAAGCCCGGGAGCCAGCGGCGCAGTTCGGGGCGGACGGGGACCTCGGCGTCCAGCTGCGCCAGGACGCCGACGATGCCGAGCCACACCCGGTGCGTGAACAGCTGCTCGGGCGGGATCGTCAGCTGCAGCGCGACGGCGAACTCGGGGTTGCGGGGGTCGTTGACGCGGGCGAACTGCCCCTTGAGCCAGGCCCGCGTGTAGTGGAACGTCTCGTGCCGGGCGGGCTCACTGAACGGGGCGAGGTAGTCCCGCAACTTGTCGACCTCGAGGTCCGCGCCCGGCCGCACGAGCCCCTCCTCGCGGAGCGCGGCGAGCACCTGCGCGTCCGAGCCGGCGAGCAGGGCGGTGATGAGCCGGCCGAAGGTCCGCGGCAGCCCGCCCGGCAGGGCGAGGCAGGACCCGAAGTCGAGCACGCCCAGGCGGCCGTCGGCGGTGAGGCGGAAGTTCCCCGGGTGCGGGTCGGTGTGCAGCAGGCCGCAGCGCGCGGGGCCGCTGAGCAGGAACCGCTGGTACAGCTCGCCGAGCCGGTTCCGCTCGTCCTGCGTCCCGGTCGCGGCCACCCGGGCGAGCGGGGCGCCGTCCAGCCAGGTCTGCACGAGCACACGCGAGG
>DASQJO010000488.1:0-6546 GCA_035630955.1 Kineosporiaceae bacterium | reverse complement strand
GTCCACCTCCCCGAGCCGCTTCAGCGGGATCGAGGCCTCCATGGTCGCGCGGTAGTCGTCCCCCAGCTCGGCCAGCCCCTCGGTGGCGACGTTACCGGGCAGCACGGCGTTGATCGTGATGCCGTGCGGCGCGAGCTCGATGGCCGCGGTCCGCATGAACCCGAGCTGCGCGGCCTTGCTCGCGCCGTAGTGCGACCAGCCGGGGTAGCCGGTGACCGGACCCGTGATCGAGGAGGTGAGGATCACCCGGCCGTGGCCGCTCGCCACCAGGTGCGGCAGGCACGCCTGGACGGCGAGCACCGTCCCCTTGACGTTGGTGCCGAGGACGTCGTCCAGGTCCGCCTCGGTCATGTCGGCGAGCTTGCGGTCGGGGAAGATGCCGGCATTGGCGCAGAGCACGTCGATGCCGCCGAAGCGGTCGGCGGCGGCGGCCGCGGCGTCCCGGCAGCCCTGCGCGGTGGCGACGTCGGCGAGGACGTACTCGACCCGGCCGCCGCCCAGCCCGCCCAGCTCCTGCGCCGCCGCCTTGGCGGCGTCCTCGCCGCGGCCGACGAGCAGGACGTCGGCGCCGGCCCGCGCGAAGACGCGGGCGATGCCCTTGCCGATCCCCTTCGTGCCCCCGGTGACGAGGACGGATCGGCCGGTGACGTCGAACATGTGGGCTCCTTCGGGATCAGGCGAAGCGGGAGAGGTACTGCTCGGCGAGGTCGCAGGAGCCGCGGGTGTACTCCGCCCCCATCGACTGCGCGAGCTCGGTGTCGGAGTGCGAGCCGATCCACGCCACGAGGAGCAGCCGGCGGAGCAGAACGAACGTCGGCAGCTCGGCCACCTCGTCGGGCGACAGCTCGCCGACCTCGCGGTAGCCCGCCACCCAGGCGTCGACGAGCTCGGGGACGCGCGGGTCGTCCTCGATGAACGACAGCGACGAGCCGAGGTCGTACAGGTACCAGCCGAAGCCGCAGTCGTCGAAGTCGATGACGGTCACGTCCCGGGCGGGCACGGACGGCCCGTCGAGGCCGGTGCCCGTGGCGGTGTGGTCGTCGAGGTCGACGATGAGGTTGGCCAGGCGCATGTCGGCGTGCACGAGGCCGAACCGGTCCGCGCCGGAGCCGAACGCCGCGAGCCGGCGACGCAGCATGTCGTCGAGCCGGGCGAGGACGGCGTGCTCGGCGGGGCCGACGGCCATGCCGTCCTGCCACCGCCCCCAGTGCCCGCGCTCCCCGATGGAGGTGTCGTAGTCCCAGGTGAACCGGGTGAACCAGGCCGGGCGCCGCCATTGCCGTGCGTGCGCGTGCAGGCGTGCCGTCACGGCTCCCAGCGCGCGGAAGTCGTCGACGAGCCGCAGGCCCGCCGGTTCCTGCCCGGGCACCCAGGCGAACCGGACGACGTGCCGCTCCTCGCCGTCCGGGTGCGTCCCGACGCAGACGAGCTCGCCCTGGCCGGTCGGCAGCACCTCCGGCGTCGCGACGACGTGCTCCGCGCGCAGCGCCGCGATCCAGGCCAGCTCGCTCTCGATGGCGGCCCGGGTGTGGTAGCCGGGGCGGTGCACCCGGAGGACGGAGCGTTCGCCGGTCGCCGGGTCGTCGACGGCGTAGGTGGCGTTCTCGGAGACGTTGAGGAGCGTCAGCACGGCGTCCGGGCCGATGCCGTGCCAGCGCAGCGCGTCGCGCGCGATCGCCTCGAGCCGCGCGTGCTGCGCCGGGTCGCCGTCGGGCGGCCGCGCTCCGGGCAGGCTGTCCTGCGGCACGACCTCACTCATGCCGGTTCCTCCTCCTCTCGGTGGTCGCGTCAGTGCTCGCGGCCCTCGACGGCGGCGAGCGTCGCGTCGATCGCGGCGGCGGCCGCCCGGACGTCGTCCGGCGCCCCGCCGAGGTAGAGCCGGCCCGCAGCCCCGATCATCGAGACGTCGACGAGCGTCGTGCGTGGGGCCGCGCGTTCGGCCTCGTTCGCGGCGACAGCGGCGAACAGCGCGGGCGTCACCTCGTGCACGAGCAGCGACTGCCCGGGCAGCAGCATCGACGCCTCCCGGGTGCGGTTGATGATGACGGCGTGCGCGTCGGTGACGTCGTCGATCACGTCGGAGTACAGCACCCGGGGCCGCAGCCGATCGCCCTCGCTCGCGCCGAGCCCGGCGAGGATGGCGCGGCCGGCCTCCTCGACGTCCGCGAGGTCGTCGCCGTGCACCTCCAGGACGCCGAACTGCCGCTCCACGAAGAGGATGCCGGGCTCGACCGCGGGCACGGCACGCAGCGCGAGGTCCGCGATCCGGTGGATGGCCAGGCCCGGCGCCACCTCGACGACGAGCGCGTGCTGGCCCTCGTAGGGCGGGTACCCGCGGGCGCGGGTCGGCGTCGCGAGCCACGCCGCGAACTGCCGCTGCAGGTCCTGGAGCAGCACGTGGACCCGCAGCTCGGCGGGCGCCGGCGCGGCCGGTCGGGGAGGGGTCACGCACCCTCGCCGGCGACCGTGAAGTGTCGGCCGAGCTCGGCGTGCGGGCGCGGGATGACGTGCACGGACACCAGCTCGCCGACCTGACCGGCGGTCTCCGCCCCCGCCTCGGTGGCGGCCTTGACCGCGCCGACGTCGCCGACGACGGTGACGGCCACAAGGCCGTCGCCGACCTGCTCGCGGGAGACGAGGACGACGTTCGCCGCCTTCACCATGGCGTCCGCCGCGGCGACCGCCGCCACGTAGCCCTTGGTCTCGATGAGGCCGATCGCGTTGTTGGGCACGGTTCACTCCTTCTCGTGGGGGGTCTCGTCGATGGAGCCGATGACCAGGGCGTCGAGCGGGGGGTGCGGGCCGGGGAACCAGGAGGCGGCGACGGAGCCGGTCGCGACGAGCACCTGCTCGCCGATCCCGGTCCCGAGGACGTCGAAGGCGACGAGCCGGCCGCCGTTCTCCACCTCGACCTCGAGGAAGGCGCCGGCCGGGATCTCGCTCAGCCGGCGGGTCGCCCACACGTTGCCGACGACGCGTGCTCGCAGCATCAGGACTGCCCCTTCCTCTCGCGGACGATCTCCACTCCGGCGGTCCGTGCGCGGTCGCGCGCCATCGGCGTCAGCACGGCCGCCGGGCCGAGCACCAGTCGCGTACCGGAGGCCTCCGCCGCTCGGACGTGCCGCTCGGTGACGGCGCCGCGCTCGATCCGCTGCTCGGGGCGTTCCGGCTGGACGGGGGTGGCGGGAGCGGACGGCGTCCGGAGCCGGAAGCGCAGCCGGCCGTCGCGCAGCCGCGGGCCGTCCTGCGGGTCGTCGGCGATGCGCACGACGTCTGCGACGAGGCGGGCGAGGTCGTCGTCCCCGCGCAGCTCGACCCACCGGACGTCGGCGTCGCCGTCGCGCAGGTCGGCGGCGATGCCGGGCAGCGCGTCGCGGAGCGTCTCGCGGACCAGCGCGCGCAGCGCGTCGCGGTCGAGCGCGCTCACCGGAGCACCTCCGCCGCGGTGAGGGCGTGTTCGGCGGCATCCGCGGCCTGCCGGACGTCGGCCTCGAGGCCCGACAGGTAGACCCGGCCGGTGGCCCCGATCATGCGGTAGTCGACGACCTTGACGTCGGCGGCCTTCTCGGCCTCGTTCGTCGCGAGGATCGCGTACGACGCCGGCTGCATCTCCAGCACGAACAGGCTCTCGCCGGGCAGCGCCATCGACCCGATCCGGTTCCGGTTGACGAGGAACGCGTGCTGCGGGTCGAGCATCGTGACGACCCGGGAGGCGAGGATCTGCGGCCGGGCCGCATCGGCGGCGGTCGCGTCGAGCGCGTCGAGGACGGCGGCCCCGGCCGCGCGCACCTCGTCGGTGGAGCCGTGCACCTCGAGGTAGCCGAACTGGCGCTCGACGACGAGGATCCCCGCCTGCACCCGCGCGTACTTCAGCGCCACGTCGGTGAGGGGCTCGATGTCCAGCCCCGGCGCGATCTCGATGACCTGGGCGGCCATGTCACGGCGGGGCAGGCGTCCCTTGACCCACGTGCCGAGGTAGCACATCGTCTGCGGCTGCAGCCGGTCGATGAAGATGAACGAACGCAGGTCGGCCACGCGTCAGCCCCTCACGATCGCGCGGAGTTCCTCGATGACGAGCCGCCGGATCTCCTCGCGGAGCTCGGCGGCCGCCGGCGACATCCCCCCGTCCCGCTGATCATGCAATCCGGTCCGATCATGCAATCCGGTCCGATCATGGACGTCGGGACCTGGGTCGTTCGATGCCCGCGGGTACGGCGGGACCGGGCCCTCGGGCGTGCTCCAGAGGCCGGCGGCGTCGAGCGCCGGCATCCCGACCGAGGCGTCCGCGTTCCAGGCCAGCCGGACGGGCTGCACCAGGTGCCACGGCTGGAGGTTCTCGCCCATCGACGACCGGCCGACATACCCGGTGCCGATCGTCATGGACGGGGCGAGGTTGGTCTCCAGGCCGGCCCCGCCGAGGCTGGCGCCGGCGTTGACGCTGACCCGCAGCACGCGCACCGCGGCGCCGAAGTCGAGGATCGTCCGGGGGTCGGTCGAGTGGATCGCGGCCGAGTGGCCTGCGCCGCCGATCCGGAGCAGGGCCCTCGCGGCCTCGACGCCCCGCGCCGCGGTGGGCACCCGCAGAACGCCGAGCACGGGGCAGAGCTTCTCGTGCGCGAGCGGCTCCTCGGGCACGGGCAGGTCGAACGGCGCGAGCAGCACCCGGGTCCGCGGGGGTACCCGGACGCCGGCCCTCGCGGCGATCGCGGTCGCGTCCTTGCCGACGAGCGAGGTGTCGAAGCGGCCGCCGGGGAACAGCGTCTCCCGGACGCGGTCGCGGGCGGCGTCCTCGAGCAGGTGCGCGCCCTCGCGGCCGAGGTGCCGCAGCAGCCGGTCCGCGGCCGCCTCCTCGACGACGAGCACGCTCTCGTTCGTGCACAGCACGGAGTTGTCGAAGCTCTTGCTGTCGGCGATCCGGCGGGCGGCGGCCGCGAGGTCCGCCGTCCGGTCGACGAGCACCGGGACGTTCCCGGGTCCGACGCCGATGGCCGGCGTCCCCGACCGGTAGGCGGCTCGGACGACGGCGGTGCCGCCGGTCGCGACGACGACGTCCGTGCGCTCGTCCGACATGAGCGCCGTGAGCAGCGGGATCGACGGCTCCTCGACCCACTGGACGCACCCGTCCGGGGCTCCGGCCGCGCGCGCCGCCTCGTACATCGCGCGGGCGGCGTCGGCGCACACCTCCTTGGCGTACGGGTGCGGGCAGACCACGACGGCGTTGCGCGTCATGAGGCTCAGCAGAATCTTGAAGAACACCGTCGCGACCGGGTTCGTCGACGGCGTGAGCGCGAGCACGACCCCGGCCGGCCGCGGGATCTCGACGATCTTGAGGTCCCGGTCCACGCGCGGCGTCACGAAGTCCTGACCGGCGTAGTGGTCACGGATGCCGGTCGAGCACGCGACGTTCTTGAGGACCTTGTGCTCGACGACGCCGAAGCCGGTCTCGGCGACGGTCCGCTCGGCGAACTCCCGGGCGCGGGCGGCGCCGGCCTCGGCGGCGGCGTCCACGATGCGACGGACGGTGCCGGCGTCGTACGTCGCGAAGGCGCGGGCGGCCCAGCCGGCGCGCTGCAGCATGGCGCGCCCGCGGGGGACGCCGGCGGGCTCGACGAGGGTCTCGGTCTCGGCGACGCTCACCGCGCACCTCCATGGCCGTTCCGGACGCCGCGCAGATCGCGGGCGGCCGCCCCGATCGCCACCTCGGTGCGCATCAGCAGCTCCTCGACGAGCTCGGGCTCCAGCAGGATGCCGGGCTTGTACTGCAGGACCCGCGGGTCGAGGGTCGAGAAGATCGCCCACACACCGTGCTCGTACAGCCGGCGCATGACGGCCTTGGCACCCTGCGGATGCGCGAACTCCAGCCCGAGCACGACGCCGTTCTGGCGGATCCCGACGAACCAGTCCGGGTAGGTGGCCTGGATCTCGCGCAGGCCACGACGGACGAGGTCGGCGATGTAGTGGACCATCGAGCGTGTCTCGGGACGGCTGCAGATCTCCAGTGCCTTGAGGGCCGCGACGCAGCCGAGCTCCGCGCCGCCGAACGTCGAGATGTGGCCGAAGCCGTCCTCGGTGAGCCAGCCGGCGGCGCGCTCGCTGACGAGCACCGCGGCGATCGGGTACATCCCGCCGCTGATGCCCTTGCCGGTGACGAGGATGTCGGGGGCGATGCCGTGCTTGGTGATGCCCCAGAGCTCGCCTGTTCGCATGAGCCCGGTCTGCACCTCGTCGGCGATGTACAGGGTGCCGTGGCGCTCGCAGAGCTCCTTGACGGTCTCGAGGTACCCGGGCTCGGGCAGCGGGAAGCCGTACGTCGCCGGGATCGTCTCCATGATCACGGCGGCGACGTCGCGGCCGCGCAGCGCGGCGTCCATGGCGTCGAGGTCGTTGAACGGCACGTGCGGGAACTCCTCGGGCCGCTCGGAGAGGAACAGCTCGGAGAACCGCTCGTCGCCGGTGGCGACGGCGAGACCGGTATGGCCGTGGTACGCCTTGACGATCGAGACGATCTTGCGGCGCTTCGTCGCGTGCCGCGCGGTCTTGAGCGCG
>DASQJO010000487.1:0-3057 GCA_035630955.1 Kineosporiaceae bacterium | reverse complement strand
CGGACCCCGGCCCACCGGGGTCCGTAGCCGGCCAGCCGCACGTCTCGCGGCTCGTCGCCGTCGGAGGGCGCGACGTCGGCCCCGCCGGCGTCGTCGCCACGGGGGCGGCGCAGCCGGATCTCGAGGCGGTTCGCGGCGAGGTCCTCCACCAGGCCCTCGCCCCACTCCACGACGGTGACGGAGTCCTCCAGCGACGCGTCGAGGTCGAGGTCGTCGACCTCCGCCAGCGAGGTGAGCCGGTAGGCGTCGACATGCACGAGGCTCGGGCCGCGGCCGAGCGGCGGGTGGACGCGCGCGATGACGAACGTGGGACTGGTGATCTCGTCCCGGACGCCGAGGCCGGCACCGATGCCCTGGGTGAGCGTCGTCTTGCCCGCGCCGAGGTCGCCCGTGAGGACGACGAGGTCGCCGTCCTGCAGCACGGCGGCGAGGTCGCGTCCGAGCGCGCGCATGCCGTGCGCGCTCGGCACGACCAGGCGGGCCGAGGTCTGCGGGGCGTCGTCGCGGTGCACGTGCTCGGCCCGATGGGCTCCGCTCACTGTCTCTCCTCGCTCCAGCGCGTCGTGGTCGCCCTGCCCACGGTGGTCAGGCCGCTCCGTCACGCCGCCGGCCCCGTCGGCGCACGGGTGTCACCGTACGTCGTACCAGCGGAAGGCGTGTGCGCTCCGCCGCTGTCGTGTCGCGGTGCCGCAGCGACCGCTCGATGAGGTCGATCAGGTGCATGGTGACGACCTCGGGGTGCTCGAGCATGAGCAGGTGCCCGGAGTCCCGGACGACGACGTGCTCGGCCCCCGGGATGCGCCGGACGATCTCCTCGCTGTGCGCGACGGGGGTGAGGAGGTCGCCGTCGCCGACCATGACGAGGACCTCGTTCCCGCGCAGCGTCGCCAGCGCCTCGAGCTTGTCGTGGGTGCTGAACGTCGGGAGGAAGTCCGAGATCACCTCGAGCCGAGTGGACGCGATCATGTCGGCGGTGAACCGGACCAGCGCCGCCGGCACGGGCGAGGCGTAGGAGTAGCGGCGGACGAGCAGGGCCTCGAGGTCGCTGCCGATGCGGCGGCCCCGCTCCACCAGCGCCGGCGTCAGCGTCAGCGCCCTGACCGCGCCCGGCGCGAGCCGCTGGACGATCGGCCCGAGGTGCGGGAACCCGAAGTCGACGCGACCGAGACCTCCGGCACTGGTCGAGATCAGGGCCACCCCGATCACCCGCTCGTCGAACAGCTGCGGATCCTGCTGGGCGAGCGACATGACCGTCATGCCGCCCATCGAATGGCCCACGAGCACGAGCGGGCCCTCGGGTGCCACGGCTTCGAGGACCCGCGCGAGGTCCTTGCCGACCTGGTCGATGGTCGCGGAACCGGGCGGTCCCGTGGCCGAGCGGCCGTGCCCGCGCTGGTCCCAGAAGACCATCCGGTAGCGGCCGCGCAGGGCCTTGCGCTCGTAGTGCCAGGAGTCGAGGGAGAGCGCGTACCCGTGGCTGAACACGACGGTGAGCGGTGGCTCGCCGCGGCCGCGCCGACCCCGCTGCCCGCGTCGGGCGGGTTCGGCCGCCTCGGTGGGCTCGAGCTCGTCCACCTCGACGTGCAGCAGGGTGCCGTCGTCCGCCTCGACCCGGACGGGCGCCGAGTGGAGCGTGCCGTAGCCCTCGGTGTCGACCGGCCGGCCCTCCCCGTCCACCGGCGGGCGCAGCGGCTTGCCCACGGTGACCCGCTCCGCCGCTAGGCCCAGGGCCGCGCCGACACCGGCGGCGGCCAGCCCCACGCCCAGCGACAGCAGGCTCACCCGCGGACCGCTGCTCCCCCCGCTCACCGCACGCCTCCCTCCGCTGCCGCCGGCGGGCCTTCCGCATGACCGGCGGACCCCACGTAGAACCTCGGGACCCGGGCTCCGATACGCGTCACGATCTCGTAGTCGATGGTGCCGGCGGCGTCCGCCCAGTCGGTCGCCGTCGGCCCGCCGTCCCGGCCGTCGCCGAAGACCACGGCGACGTCGCCGATGGCGGCGTCCCCGCCGGGTCCGAGGTCGAGGACGACCTGATCCATGCAGACCCGTCCGGCGACGGTGTAGCGGCGGCCGCCGAGCAGCACGGGCCCGGAGTTGCTCGCGTGCCGGGGCAGGCCGTCCCCGTAGCCGACCGGCACCAGCGCCAGCGTGGTGTCCGCCGGCGTCGTGTAGGTGTGGCCGTAGGAGACGCCGGCACCCTGCGGGACGCGCTTGATCATGGCGATCCGTGCGAGCAGCGTCATCGCCGGCCGGAGCCCGAGCTCGACCGAGGTGACCACGGCCGGGGCGGGCGAGAACCCGTAGACGGAGATCCCGGGCCGGACCAGGTCGTAGTGCGTCTCGGGATGCATGACCGTCCCCGCGGAGTTCGCCAGGTGACGCAGCGGGACCGTCAGGCCGGTGTCCTCGGCCGTCCTCACCGCCTGCTCGAACGCCTCGCGCTGCGCCCGGACGCTCGGGTGGTCGGGCTCGTCGGCGCACGCGAGGTGGGAGAAGACGCCGGTGAGCTCGACGGCGCCCTCCGCGACGAGGCGCGCGGTGGCCGCGACGAGGTCCGGCCACAGCTCCGGGGGGCAGCCGTTGCGGGAGAGACCGGTGTCGGCCTTCACCTGGACCTGGGCCGCCCGCCCCGCCTCGCGCGCCGCGTCCGCGACCTCCTCGAGTGTCGAGGGCGCGCTGACGCCGATCTCGATCCCGGCGGCGACGGCCTCGGCGTACCGGTCGCCGGGCACGGTCAGCCAGGCGAGGACGGGCGCCTCGATGCCGGCGGCGCGCAGGTCGAGGGCCTCACGCAGGTGCGCCACGCCGAGCTGGTCGGCGCCGCCGGCGAGGGCGGCGCGGGCCACCGGGACCATCCCGTGCCCGTAGCCGTCGGCCTTGACGACGGCCATGAGCCGGGCGTCGCCGGCGGTGCGGCGGAGGGCGGCGACGTTGGCGCTCACGGCGTCGAGGTCGACCACCGCGCACGCCGGCAGCCCCGCGGGCAGGGCGGGGTGGGCCGGGGCCGGCGCGCTGTCAGGGGCGATCACGCTCATCGCCCTTCAGTGTCTCAGC
>DASQJO010000486.1:0-5726 GCA_035630955.1 Kineosporiaceae bacterium | reverse complement strand
CGTCCTCGGCGCCGGCGAGGATCTCGAACGGCTGCTGGCCCTCCTCGGGCTGCTCGGCGTCGTGCCCGTGACTTTCCGGGACGGCTCAGAGCTCGGCCGGCAGACCGAACCGGGCGAAGAGCCTGGTGTCGAGGAAGTGATGGATGTGGGCGATCCGGCCGCCCCGCAGCTCGAGCACCTGGATGCACCACGGCGTCAGCCGCCCGCCGGGACCGGGCTTGTACTGGGCGAAGGCGGGTGAGCCGCTGACCTCGAGCGGCAGCAGGCGGGAGCCCTTGCAGCCGATGCCGTGACCGAGGTACCAGCCCGGGAGCTGGTCGATGCCCTGCATCCACATCCGGAACGGCGGCATCGAGATGCTGGCGTCCTCGTGGAGCACGCCCACCAGCGCCTCCATGTCGTACCGCTCGAACGCCTGCACGTACCGCGCGAGCAGGTCGCGGTCGGCGTCCCCGAGCTCCTGGGGGTCGCCGCCGGGCTCGACGTGACGCTCGGCGAGGGTGGCGCGCGCCCGCTGCAGAGCGCTGTTCACGGACACCACCGTCGTCCCGAGCAGCTCGGCGACGTCCGCGGCCGGCCAGCAGAGGACCTCGCGGAGGATGAGGACGGCACGCTGGCGCGGCGGGAGCACCTGCAGCGCGGCGACGAACGCGAGCCGCACCGTGTCGCGGATGACGGCCTGCTCGGCCGGGTCCGCACCGTTCGGCATGACGTCGCGGTCGGCGACGGGCTCCAGCCATACGTGGTCGGGGGCGGTGTCCACCGGCGGCGTGCTCGACGGCACCGGTGAGGACAGGTCCATCGGCAGGGCGCGGCGCTGCCGGCTGCGCAGCAGGTCGAGGCAGACGTTGGTGGCGATCCGGTAGAGCCACGAGCGCACGGAGGAGCGGCCCTCGAACCGGTCCGCGGCCTGCCAGGCCCGTACCAGGGCCTCCTGCACGGCGTCGTCGGCGTCGAAGGTCGAACCCAGCATGCGGTAGCAGTAGCCGGTCAACTCGCCACGGTAGCGCTCGAGGTCGAGGTCGCCGCCCTCGGCGAGGGGAACGGTCGTCTGCGCGGTCGGTGTCTGTCCCACGCGCCCGACGCTAGTACCGGCCACCGACAGAGGGACAGTCCCACGATCTCGAAGGATGTCACCTTCCGTATTCGGGTTGACACTGACGGCACCGTCCGAGAGCTTTGTGTCCCGCAGCTGTGACGCCTAGTCATAGGACGGCGACAGGAGGCCCGACCGCGCCGTCGGTGCGGAGACGCACTGTTCCGCTGCTGGTTGTCGACCTCGAAGGAGCTGAGGATGGCCGCGGAGATCGGTCGGGACCACGGGTTGCCCGTGCTGGCACGGGGCATGGGCTTCGGGCGCGGCGGAGGGCACGACTCCCTCGCGGAGCGCCGGGAGGCGGCACAGCGCCGGTTGTCGTCGTCGGCGCGGACGGCCGAGCTCGTCGGGGTCGCCCTCCGGGCGTTCGACGAGGCCATGACCGAGCGCGCGCTGCTCGATCCGGACGGCTCTCTCCGTGCGACCGTGCGCGCGGTCCTGACGATCGCCTACGACAAGCCCGGCTTCGACGTGTCGCTGGTGCCCGCGCCGGGCGCGCTCGCCGTCCGGATCCGGCACACGCCTTTCGGGCCGGAGGCCGAGGTCGTGGAACTGCGGCCCGCGGTGGACGACCGGCCCGGCTCGACCGGGTGGCCGGCCGATCTCACCGGCGAGCTCCCCGAGCCCGCGCACGGCATCGGCGTGCGCGACCGCCCGTCGTGGTGGACGCCCGGCCGCGCCGCGGAGTGACGCAGGCCGGCGTCAACCGCGCCGGCTCGAGGAACTCGCCGACCGCGCCGCCCGGCGCTTGTCCACCTCGCGCGCGACCCGCATCGCCAGCTCACGGGCCTTGGCCTGGTTCTCGGGCTTGGCGGCCTCCCGGCGCGCGACGTCGATCAGCTTCAGCACCACGGCACTCTTGACGAGGCCACGTACGGCACCCATGCGTCCTCCTCCTCCTCGCGCGGATCTCTCGGGCAGGTGGTGCCCGGTCCGGACCCCGTCATGCGTCCGCCGCGGTGAGGGTGACCGAGGGCGGCGCCCCCAGGCTGTTGTGCACGGTGCAGTGCGACGCCACGGCGAGCAGTGCCCGGCGCCGCTCCTCAGGCACACCGTCCGGCACCCGCATCACGAGCCGGACGTCGCTCACCCGCGACGGCCGCTCCTGGACGTCGTGCTCGGCGGTGACCGCCAGCCCGCCGACGGGCAGCCCGTGGCGCAGCAGGTAGAGGCGGGCGAGGCTCGCGACGCACGCCGCGAGCCCGGCGACGAACAGCTCGACCGGGGTGGGGCCCTCGTCCCCGGCGTCCGGCTGGTCCACCACGACGGTGTGGCCGCGCACCGCGACCTCGAACCGCTCGCCGTCCGTGTGCCGCACCTGCACTGTCATGCGCCGATCCTCTCGCCATACTCGCGGGCATGGACGCCGACGCCTGGGACCGCCGCTACGCCGGGGCCGACCTCGTCTGGGGCATCGGTCCCAACCGCTTCGTCGAGGCCGAGCTGAGCGGCCTCCCGCCCGGCAGCGCGTTGGACGTCGGGTGCGGCGAGGGCCGCAACGCCCTCTGGCTCGCGACACGCGGCTGGCGCGCGACGGGGCTCGACTTCTCCCCCGTCGCGATCGAGCGCGGCCGGCGGCTCGCCGCCGAGGCGGACGTGGCGGACCGGGCGAGGTTCGAGGTGTGCGACGTGGTCCGCGGGGACTGGCCGCCGGGCCCGTTCGACGCCGTCGTCCTGGCCTACCTGCAGCTGCCCGCCGACCAGCGCCGCACTGTGCTGCGGAAGGCCGCCGCGGTCCTGGCGTCGGACGCCGTGCTGCTCGTGGTGGCCCACGACGCGTCGAACATCACCGAGGGCACCGGCGGGCCGCAGGATCCGGACGTCCTCTACACGGCGGCCGACGTCGTCCGCGACGTCGAAGGGCTCGGGCTCACCGTGGAGAAGTCCGAGCGGGTGGAACGGCCGGTCGACGGCGCGCCGCGCCCGGCCCTCGACGCCCTCGTCCGGCTCCGCCGCCCCGCGGCAGCGCGTCAGCGCGCCTGACCGCCGGACAGCCGGCACCACACGACCTTGCCCCCGCCGCGGGTGCGCACGCCCCAGGCGGCGGCGACGGCGGCGACGAGCAGCAGGCCGCGCCCGCCCTCCTCGTCGGCGCCCGCGCGCCGGCGGCGCGGCGTCCCGACGCCCTCGTCGTACACCTCGACGACCACGCCGTCGTCGTGCCGCGAGAGCTGCATCGCGACGGTCCCCGCGCCGTAGCGCAGGGCGTTGGTGACCAGCTCGCTGACCACGAGCTGGGCGACGTCGCAGACGGCGGGGGGCTCGCCCCAGGCCTGCAGCGTCTCCAGCGCGACCGCGCGTGCCCGGGCCGCCTCGCGCGGGTCGCCGCCGATGTCGAGCCGCACCGTCGCCGGCCGGGTCACGGCGTCGGTCCGCACGAGGAGCACGGCCACGTCGTCGTCCCGCTCGGGACCGCGCGTCAGGTCGGCCGCCAGCGCGTCCAGGTCGGCGGGACCCGCGGCCAGCCGCGCGGCGAGCTGCTGCAGACCGGTCCCGAGGTCGGCCTCGCGGGTCTCGACCAGGCCGTCGGTGTACAGCACGACGGTCCGGCCGGGCGCGACGACGGCCGTCAGCTCGCCGTAGTCCTCGCGGCCGCCGGCGCCGAGCGGCGGCCCGGTCGCCTCCAGCGTCACCGGCTCCTCACCCGGCCCACCGAGGAGCAGCGGCGGCACGTGCCCGGCGTTGGCGACGGCGAGCGACCCGTCGCGCGGGTCGAGCACGGCGTACACGCACGTGACGAGGACGTCGTCCGCGAGCCCCCGCACGAGCTCGTCCGCGCTGGTCAGCACCTCGGCCGGGGCCTGGTCCTGCACGGCGTACGCCCGCAGCGCCGCCCGGAGCTGGCCCATCAGCGCCGCCGCGGGCAGGCCCCGCCCCATGACGTCGCCCACCACGATCGCCACCCGGCCGCCCGGGAGCCGGACCACGTCGTACCAGTCGCCGCCGACCTCGCCGCCGCCGCTGCGGGCGGGCAGGTAGCGGGCGGCGGTCCGCAGGCCCGGGACGGAGGGGAGCCGCTCGGGCAGCAGGCTGCGCTGCAGCGTGAGCCCGCGCTCCCGCTCCCGGTGGTGGAGCCGGGCGTTGTCGATGGCGACGGCGGCGCGATCGGCGAGCCGGCGGGCCAGCACCAGGTCCTCCTCGCCCTGTCGCCGCCCGCTGACGGTGTCGACGAGGGAGAGGACGCCGACCACGCGCCCGCGCGCCTGCAGGGGGACGGCGATCGCGCTGCGCATCCGCATCTGACGGGCGACCCGCGCGGACGCCGGGTTCGGCGCCACCGCCTCGAAGTCGAAGGTGCTGGGGTCGATGTGCCGCAGGGCGGCCTCGCGCCGGACGAACGCGTCGTGCACCGGGTGGCCGGCCGGGTAGCGGACGTCGCGGCCGACGGGGGTCCAGGGGTCCTCGCCGGTGGCCGACGGCGGTGGCGCGACGACGCCGGGCGCGTGCACCAGTGCGTACCGGCGGAGCACGACGGCGTCCGCGGAGCGGCGATCGTCGTCGGACTCGACGAGGTCCACGACGCAGTGGTCGGCGATCTGCGGCACGACGAGCCGGCCGAGGCCGTTGAGGGTCTCCTCGAGATCCAGCGAGGCGGAGAGCACGTTGGCGGCGCGGCCCAGGAGCTCGAGCCGGGCGTTGGCGCGTTCGAGGGCGCGGCGGGTCCGGTGCCGGTCGCTGACGTCGCTGACGATCGAGGCCGCGCCGAGCACGGCGCGGTCCGGTCCCTCGAGGCGGAAGTAGGAGACGACGAGCGACCTGTCGACGGCGGTGCTGGGGAGCCGTCCCTCGAGGTCGGCGCCGATCACCGGCAGGCCGGTGGCGATGACCTCCCGCAGCTTGGTGTCGGCGAACGCGCCCACGTCGCCGGGGACGACCTCGCGGACGGTCCGGCCGAGCATGTCGGCGAGGTCGAGGCCGACGATCCGCTGCAGGGCCCGGTTGACCCGGACGTACCGGGCGTCGGTGTCGAAGACGCCGACCCCGACGGGCGACTGGCCGACGATCACGGCGAGCAGAGCCGCGTCGTCCACCGCCTGCGCGGAGCCGTCGACCGCCACCTCAGCATCCTGACAGGTCGGGCTGCCCCTCACGGCCCGAGCACGCGCTCGGTGTAGGCGTTGGCGAAGGTCCGGTGCGGGTCGAGCCGGTCGCGCACGGCGAGCGCGTCGTCGAACCGCGGGTACAGCGGCCGCAGCTCGGCCGCGCCCAGGGTGTGCAGCTTGCCCCAGTGCGGACGGCCGCCCGCGGCGCGTGCCAGCTCCTCCGCGGCGGCGAAGTACGCCTCGTGGTCGCGGCGCCAGTACTGGTGCACGGCCACGTACGCCGTCGGCCGCCCGGCGGCGGTCGAGAGCCAGACGTCGTCCGCGGCCGCGAACCGGACCTCGACCGGGAAGGCGACCCGCTCCCCCGTCGCGTCGAGCCACGCCTGCAGGCCTTCGAGGATCCCGGGGACGGCGTGGCGCGGTACCGCGTACTCCGTCTCCCGGAACACGACCCGGCGGGAGGCGGCGAAGACCCGGTAGGACCGGTCGGTGTAGGTCCGTGCGGTCAGCGCCCGGGCGGAGACGGCGTTGACGGCGGGCACCAGCCCGGGGCGCCGCGTCGAGAGCCGGTTGACGACCTCGAAGAC
>DASQJO010000485.1:0-9649 GCA_035630955.1 Kineosporiaceae bacterium | reverse complement strand
GTCCGTCGAGTTCGACGCATGGGCAGCCGAGAGGTTCGCCGCGGGAGATCTCGACGCGCTCGTGGACTTCCGCAACAAGGCGCCGGGCATGCCCTTCGCGCACCCGACGGTCGAGCACTTCGTGCCGCTCTTCCTCACCCTCGGCGCGGCGGCGGATCCGGAGGCGCCGGTCGCCACCGCGATCGACGGTTTCTTCATCGGCCTGGCGAAGCGGTCGTTCCAGGCCGCTTGACCCCGACCACGGCGGCGAGCCCGCGCGGCAGCGCCTCCGCACCGAACGCCGGCCGGACCTCGGCGTCCACGCCGTGCTCGGCCAGCCAGGCCGGCACCACGCGGACGTCGAGCAGCGCCGAGGTGTGCCGCTCGTCGGATCGCCGCCAGCGCCCGTCGCCGTCCCTGACGAAGGTCGTGATGTCGCGGACGAACAGCTCCGGGGCCGGCGAGCTGAAGCGGGTGACGATCGTCCAGTCGTCCTCGACGCGCGCGAAGGGCGCCTCGTCCTTGCCCGCCGCGAAACCGAGGTCGCACAGGTCGATCGCGAGGACGCCGTCCGGTCGCAGGCTCGACACGAGGGCGGCCAGCGCGCGCCGGATCGCCCCGGCGTCCGGCAGATAGTTGAGCGCGTGCCCGACGCCGACGACGGCGTCGGCGGGCGGAAGCGGGTCGTCGGGCAGCCGGATCCGCCGGACGTCCACCCCTGGGAGCCGCGCACGCGCCAGATCGAGCAGCGCCGGTGAGGCGTCGCTCGCGACGACCCGGTGCCCCGCCTCGACCAGGTGCCGGGTCAGCGCCCCGGAGCCGCAGCCGATCTCGTGCACGAGCCCGCCCCGGGCCCGGACGCCGTCGAGCAGCGCGAGCACACCCGGCGCCGTCCGGTCGGCGTGGCCCGCGAAGCCGCGATCCTGCACGAGCGCGAGGTCGGGGCCGTAGAGGGTGTCGGTCACGGGTGCCATCCTCCATCCCATGTCGCTGACGCTGCTCGACTGGCGCCGCCGGGTGCACCGGCTCTACGCCGACGTCCGGGCGTGCCCCGATCCGGCCGACGGCCACGCGCTCTGGCGTGTCGGGCGGGACCGGCTCTTCGCCGAGCACCCGGACTCGCCGTTGGAACCGCAGGACCGGGCGTCGTTCCGCGGCCTGCCCGTCGCGCCGTACGAGCCGGCGCTGCGGTTCGAGGTCGAGCTGGACACCTCCGCGCCGCCGCTCGCCTGGTCCACCGAGACGGACGGCGACGGCGTCGTCCCCTTCTCCCGGGTCGGCGTCGCCCACCTGCCGGGGCTCGGCGACCTCGACGTCTGGTGGCTGGAGTCGTACGTCGGCGGCGTCTTCGTGCCCGTCCGCGACCCGGCGCCGGACACCTACGGCGGCGGCCGCTACCTGCTCGACACCGTCAAGGGCGCGGATCTGGGCGGGGAGGACGGCCGGCTCGTCCTCGACCTCAACTTCGCCTACAACCCCTCGTGCGCCTACTCCCCCGCCTGGACCTGCCCGCTCGCGCCCGCCGGCAACACCCTCGCCGTCGCGCTGCCCGGCGGGGAGCGGTACGCGCTCACCTGACACTCCGGCCTGGCATTGCGGCCCGTGGCACTCCGCGCAACCATGCCGGGCGGGACGACGACGTCGGCGGGAGAGCGATGATCAGAGGCTACGTCGAGCAGCCGAGCCCCCGCGCGGGCGACGTCGCCGTCCTGCGCGTCTCCACCGACGCGCCCCAGTTCCGCGTCGAGGTGTACCGGTACGGCGCCGAGCCGGCGCTGCGCCACCGCTCGGGGTGGTTCGACGGCGTCGACGCCCCGCTGCACCTGCCGTTCCACGACTGGGGCCGGCAGAACACCGGGCTGCACGGCGAGCCCCTCGAGCCGTGGCCGGGCTACGAGCTGCCCGTCGGCGAGGACTGGAGCTCCGGCGTCCACGTCGCCCACCTCGTCGAGGGCGACGGGCACGGCTGCGACCGCACCTTCCCCGACCGCACCACCCCGGACGCCCGGTCGGGCGCGGCGCTCTTCGTCGTCCGCTCCCGGACGCCGACCGCGCCGATCCTCGTCAAGCTCCCCCTGCTCACCTATCTCGCGTACGACCTCGCCGGAGGCGAGCCGTACGACGCGGCCACGACGTCCGGTCAGTGGTGCTTCTACAACGTGCCGCGGGCGCGTGAGGTCCCGATCCCGTTCCCGCCGGGCCTCGGGCTGCACCGGCCCGGAGGGGGCACCGGCGCCACGCCGTACGACGTCTTCAACACCGACCCGTTCGACCCGACCCCGCGGCAGACCTACGTGCACCACAACGCGCGGTTCGACCGCTGGCTCGAGCGGGCGGGCTACGAGGCCGAGTGGTGCACGGACGTCGACCTGCACCGGGAGGGCACCGACCTGCTCGCCCCGCACCGACTGCTGATCAGCGCCGGGCACGACGAGTACTACAGCGACGCGATGCGCGCGGCCGTGGAGGCCTACGTCGACGACGGCGGAAACGTCGCCTGGTTCAGCGGCAACACCTGCTGGTGGCGGGTGGTCTTCGAGAACCATCCGGAGCACGGGGAGACCTTCACCCGGCTGCACTTCTGGCACGAGATCGACCACGCCGAGAACCGCATGGTCGGGGTGAGCTTCCGCAACGGCGGCGAGCGGGACCGCGACGACTTCCCGATCCCCGTCGGCTATCGGGTCCAGCACGCGGACCACTGGGTCTACGCCGGCACCGGGCTGGCGGACGGCGACACGATCGGCGCGGGGGCGGACGAGTACCTGCTCGGGTACGAGTGCGACGGCGCCGTCTTCGACCGGACGGACCTCGACGCCGGTCGCGCCGTCGAACCGACGGGCGAGGACGGCACCCCGAAGGACTTCACCATCCTCGCCGTCGGAGACTGCCGGCCGAGCGGCTGGGGCTTCGGCAACGCCGCCGCCACGATGGGCGTGTTCGGACGCGGCCGCGGCACCGTCTTCACGGGCTCGACGACGGACTGGTCGCGAGTCCTCACGAACGGGACGCCGGCGTCCGCCGTCCTCGACCGGATCACTCGCAACGTCCTCGACCGGCTGGGCGCGCCCCCGACATGACCCGCTACGCCGACCGGCACGACGCCGGCGTCGCCCTCGCCGGCGCGCTGGACGCCCTCGCCGGTCGCGCGGACGTCGTCGTCCTCGGGGTGCCTCGCGGGGGGGTCGTCGTGGCCGCACCCGTCGCCGCCGCGTTGCAGGCTCCGCTCGACGTCCTCGTCGTCCGCAAGCTCGGGCTGCCGGGGCGCCCGGAGCTGGCCATGGGCGCCATCACCGACGTCGCCGGCGAGGTCGCCGTCGTGCGGAACGAGGACGTGCTGCGGCGCTGGCCGGTGCCCGAGGAGGCGGCCCAGGCCGTGCTGCGCCGTGAGCTCGCGGAACTGCGCCGCCGCGAGACCGCCTACCGCCGGGGCCGCCCGCCCGTGCCGGTCGCGGGTCGGACGGCGGTCGTCGTCGACGACGGACTCGCCACCGGCGCCTCGATGCGGGCCGCCGTCGCCGGCGTGCGCAGCTTGGGCGCCGCCACCGTCGTCGCCGCGGTGCCCGTCGGCGCCGCCGACCCGTGCCACGCCCTGCGCCGCTGGGTCGACGAGGTGGTCTGCCTGTGGACGCCGCGCCCGTTCCGCGCCGTCGCCGAGGCGTACCGGGACTTCAGCCCGACCACGGACGAGGAGGTACTGCGCGCACTCCCGGCTGAGTAGCGCTGCTCTCCGGGCGGGCACCCCGGCCCCACCAGGGTGGGGCCATGACCACCACCGCGCCCGCACCCCGCACCCTGGCTCGCCCGGCCGCGCGCGCGACGCCTGCGCGCCGGGCCGCCCTCTACGTGGTCGGCCTGCTCTGGGCACTGCCGCTGCTCGCCTTCTCCCTCGCCGCCGCCCGCGCCGACGCGACGCCGTGCGTCGCCGTCGACGGCATGCCCTGCGACGCCCAGGGCGTCGTCGTCACCACCGGCGTCCTGGCCGCCGGCCTGCTCATCCCCGTCGGGCTCGTCGCCCTGCTCGTCGTCGCGCTGCTGGCCCGCAGCCGGCGGCGGCCGGCCGCCGTCGCCGCCGTCGCGGTGGCGACCGGGCTCGCCGTCGGACTGTTCGCCGTCGGCGTCGGCTACCTGGTCCTCAGCTGACCGGGCGCTCCGGCCGCTCCCAGTCCTCGTCCGGCACCGGGGGCTCCTCGCGCTTGCGGAGCAGGAACGGCGGCAGCGCGAGCGCGTGCATGCCGGTGTTCCGCAGCGTCGCGATCGACTGCTCCGGCGTCTCGGTGAGCGGGTCGCCCGGGCCGTTGAGCGAGGTGTTGAGCAGGACCGGGGAGCCGGTCCGCTCGTACCAGGCCATGAGCAGCGCGTGCAGGAACGGGGTGTTCACCGGCTCGACGGTCTGCAGCCGGGCGGTGCCGTCGACGTGCGTGATACCGGGGTACTCGTCCCGGAACTCCAGCCGCACGTCGGCCGCGTACTGCATGAACGGGGCCGGCCGGTCGACGTCGAAGATCCGCTGCGCGTGGTCGGCGAGCACGAGCGGCGCCAGCGGACGGAACCACTCCCGGCCCTTGACCTCGAAGTTGATGTAGTCCTGCATCTGCGGACGACGAGGGTCGCCGATGATGCTCCGGTTGCCCAGCGCACGCGGGCCCGACTCGCTGCGGCCCTGGTGCAGCGCCACCACCCGGCCGCTCGCGAGCAGGTCCACCATCGCGGCGGCGAGGTCGTCGGGCCGCTCGACGTCGAACTCCTCGCGGACGGCGTCCACCGCGGCCTCGATCGCCACCGGATCCTGCTCCGGGCCGAGGAAGTCGTTGACCCAGCGGAACTCGGTGCGCTCACCGAGACACTCCTCGAGCCCGTAGATGGCACAGCCGACCGCGGTCCCGCCGTCGTGCGGGCTCGGCGGGATGAACACGCCGCGGAAGTCCGAGGTCCGGATGATCTCTCCGTTCGCGGTGCAGTTGAGGCCGCAGCCTCCGGCGAAGACGAGGTTCTCCAGGCCGGTCTGCTCGTGCAACCAGGCGACGAGCTGCATCAGCGCGTCCTCCCAGACCTGCTGCCCGGCGGCGGCGAGGTCCGCGCACGCCTGGAAGGCCGCCGGGTCGCCCGTCCACCGGTACGTGTCGCGGTCGGCGAGGACCTTCACCCACTCCTCGGGGATGAACACCTCGTGCCCGCGGACCTCGAGCGCCGGCAGGCCCATCGCCGTCGGGTCGCCGAAGGGCGCCAGCCCCATGACCTTGCCCTCGTTGCCCTCGCCCTCGGGCCACAGCATCTTCGTCAGCAGCGCGTAGAAGCAGCCGAGGCCGACCGGCCGCTCCCAGTCGCCGTCCCAGAGCTGCTTGGCGAAGCACTCGATGCGCCCGCCGCGCTCGCACCGGTAGAACGAGCTGACCTCGAGCAGCTCCTCCGACGTGCCCTCCGGCAATGGCGGCCGGTCGGTGAAGTGCTTGACCCGGCTGCCCTGGTTGTCCACGACGAGACCGGCGGCGACGTCGAACGGCGAGGGGTGGAACGCGCTGTAGAGGTGCGTGACGTGGTGGCTGATCTGGACGATGCGGGCGTCCGGGGCCAGCGTCAGGGTCTCGCGGAGCTCGGCGTGGTACTCCTCGACGCGGTCCAGCTCGGCGTCGCTCGACCAGCCCTCGACGACCAGGTCGACCGGCTCGTCGAGCCACGGCAGCCGCCCCAGGTAGAGCTTCGGCAGGTCGCCGAGCCGCCCCCAGTGGTGCTTGCGCCGGCTCAGCCGCTCCTTCTGCAGGCTGTACATGGTGGCGCCGCCGCGGGTCACCGCGACCGAGCCGTCCTGGGTGCGGTTGATGCCGACGACCGTCGTCACGAGAGGTCCTCCGGGCTGCTGCAGTGGTTCCGGGCGTGATCGACCGGACGATATCCGCGGTGATCGGGCATCGCATGCCGGGTCGACACCCGCCCCCGATCGGCCGGGCATGAACCCCCGGCGTAGGCGGAGGCGTCAGGCCTCCGGGCCGCGGAAGGGGGTGGTGTCCAGCTCGTCGAGCATCGCGCCGAGGGAGTCGAAGACGCGGATCGCGCCGGCGTCGTGCAACTCCTCCCTGGAGAACCCGCCGGTCAGGACGCCGACCGTGGGGACGCCGAGCTTGCCGGCCGCGACGGCGTCCCAGACCGAGTCGCCCACCATGCACCCCGACGTCCCGTCGACCTTGGCCAGCGCCGCCGAGACCAGGTCGGGGGCGGGCTTGCTGCTCTCGACGTCGTCCGACGTCGTCCACGCGTCGGCGATCTCCCGGCCGCCGATGAGGTCCAGGAAGACGTCCACGTGCTCCGCCTTGCCCGAGCTGGCCAGCACGAGCTTGAAGCCCCGGCTCCTGATCTCCTGGAGCAGCGGCCGCGCCGCCGCGAACGGCTGGATCTCGCCGATGAGCGCGTCGAACTCCTCGGTCCAGGCGTCGCGGAGCTCGGCGCCGTACCGGTTCTCGACGGCCTCGCCGGCGACGTGCGCGACGAAGTTGTCGCCGCCCATGCCGATGCCGCGGTGCAGCTGCCACAGCGGGAGGGTGATGTCGAGCCGCCGGAAGGCCCGGAACCACGCGAGGGCGTGCTGGTAGTTGCTGTCGACGAGGGTGCCGTCGACGTCGAAGACCGCGGTGTCAGGCATGCGGTCCTCTTACCCGGGCTCAGTCGAAGTAGCGCGCCAGCCGCTCCTCGGGCGGCAGCGGCCGGCCGTTCCGTACGGGCGTCAGGTCGGCGAACACGCTGGCCCCGTCGTACGCCGCGTGCAGCGGGTACCAGACGGCGCTGTCCCCGTGCGGTCCGCAGAACCACTTGAACGTCTGCACGTCGAGGTACTTCACGTGGGTCGGGTCCGCCACCGCGCCGATCGCCTGCCAGTGCGGCGAGAGGACGTGCAGCACCCCGTCGTCGGCGAGCACCCGGTGCAGCTCGTTCATCACGCCGACCAGGTCGATCACGTGCTCGAGCACGTGGACGGCGTAGATCCGGTCGACGCTGCGGTCCTCGAAGGGCAGCCCCTGCCGGATGTCGGCGACGACGTCGACGCCGGGCGTCCGGAACAGGTCGACGCCGACCGACCCCGCCTTCTGCTTCGTCCCGCCGCTGCCGACGTCGAGGACACGCAGCGGACCCCGCTGCGACGGGTCGCCGACGACGAGCCCGTCCCAGAAGGCGTGGACGCCGCGCAGCGCGCAGACCGCCTCGCGGAGCCGCTCGCGGTCGTCGTCCGTCGGGACGTGCCCCTCGGCGTGTGCGACGCCCCCGTCGAACCGGACGTCGACGTCGTCGGCCAGCCCGCGCAGCCGCTCGTCGTGCCGGAGCAGGCCCGTGACGACGTCCTCCAGCCACCGGTCGCGCAGGGCGAGATGCTTGGGGTTCACGTCGCGCATCCTCTCGACGCCCCGAGGCCGCCGCCCGCCGACATGCGCCCCTCGACCCCTTCTGGTTACCGTGCGCGCGTGCCCGTGGTGAGCGTCGTCGTCCCCGCCTGGCTGCCGGACACGACCGCCACGGCGTTCCTGCCGGCGGCGCTCGACGCGCTGCTCGCGCAGACCCTGACCGACTGGGAGGCGGTCGTCGTCGACGACGGCTCGCCGCTGCCGGTCGCTCCGCTCGTGCCCGAGGACCCGCGCGTCCGGGTCCTGGCGCACGACGGCAACCTGGGGCTCGGCGCCGCGCTGAACACCGGGCTGGACGCCACCTCGGCCCCGTACGTCGCCTACCTGCCGCACGACGACCTCTGGACGCCTGAGCACCTCGAGACCCTCGTCGCGGCCCTGGACGCCGACCCCTCGGCCGCCCTCGCGGTGGCCGGCGTCCGGCATCACTACAACCGGTACGCGCACGCGCGGATCGAAGGGCGGCCGCTCCAGCTCGTCCAGGTGGCGCACCGACGCACGCCGGACCGCTGGCTCGAGCGGTCCGAGCTCGTGACGGACGACCTCGACCGGATGCTGTGGGCGCGGCTGCTCGAGCGCGGGCACGCCGCGGAGACGGGTGTCGGAACGTGCGAATGGGTGGACCACCCCGACCAGCTGCACAAGGTGCTGCAGGAGCCCGTGGGCGGCCTCAACACCTACCGGTCCCGGTTCCGGGTGGCCGAGCCCATCCGCATGCACACCACCGTCGGCAACCGGATCGACGAGGTCGCGCAGTACGCGCACCACCGCGCGCGGCCGGACACGCCGCCGGCGGCCGAGGGCCTCAAGATCCTGCTGGTGGGCGAGCTCGCGTACAACGCCGACCGCGTGCTGGCGTTCGAGGAGCGCGGCAACCAGCTCTTCGGCCTCTGGATGCCTGACCCGTACTGGTACAACACGGTCGGCCCGCTCCCGTTCGGGCACGTCGCCGACCTGTCGCTCGACGACTGGCGGGACGCCGACGTCGACGTGATCTACGCGCTGCTGAACTGGCAGGCGGTGCCGTTCGCGGCGTCCGTGCTGCGCGCCAAGGGCGACGTCCCGTTCGTGTGGCACTACAAGGAGGGGCCGTTCATCTCGCGCGAGCGCGGCCACTGGGGAGACCTGGCCGAGCTGACGACGCGCTCCGACGTGGTGATCTCGTCGAGCCCGGAGATGCGCGCGTGGACGTCGCTGGCGTTCCCCGACAGCACCGCCGTCCCGCACCACGCCCTGGACGGCGATCTGCCGAAGGCCGACTGGTTCGACGGCGAGCGCTCGCCGCTGCTGTCGGACGCCGACGGCGAGATCCACCGTCGTCCCGGGACGGCCCATCGGACTGCACCCGCAGACCGTCGGCGAGCTCGCCGAGCTTGGCGTCCACCTGCACTTCTACGGCGACTTCACGCACGGGCAGTGGCTCGGCTGGATCGAGAAGACCCGGTCGATGGCGCCCCGGCACCTCCACCTGCACGCCCAGGTCGACCAGGCCGACTGGGTGCGCGAGTTCTCGCAGTACGACGCGGGCTGGCTGCACACGTTCGCCTCCCGCAACGGCGGCGACCTGCGTCGCGCCGACTGGGACGACCTCAACTACCCCGCCCGGCTCACCACCCTGGTGGCCGCCGGCGTCCCGCTGCTGCAGCGCGACAACACCGGCCACGTGGTCGCGACGCAGACGCTCGTGCGCGAGCGGGGCATCGGCCTGTTCTTCACGTCGATGGCCGATCTGGGGCGTCAGCTGCGCGACCGCGCGCGGATGACGGAGATCCGCGAGCGGGTGTGGGCGCAGCGGCTCGACTTCAGCTTCGACGCGCACGCGGACGAGCTGCTCGATGTGTTCCGGAAGGCCGCTACTTGATGCCCAGATCGCCGAGGATCTCGGCCGCGGCGCGCTGTCCCTCGGTCGCGCCGCCCTCCATGTAGCCCTGGTAGTCGATCGAGCAGTGCTCGCCGGCGAAGTGCACCGCCGACCTGCACCCCGACGTCGCCCGCGCCGTCGAGGCCCGGATCATCCCCGACCCCGACCTGACCCTCGCCGAGCTCGACCTGCTCGACGTACGCGCCGACCCCGCCCGGCCGGGCGCCACCCTGCCCGCGGTGGCGCGGATGACCAACCCCGCGCTCGAACGCGCGCTGCGGGCCGCGATCGCTGCCGTCGACGCCGCCGCCCTGACCGAGCGCGCCGAACGCGCCCGAGCCCGCCGCCACGTACGCGGCTACCCGATCGAGGACTCTATGGCCCGGCTCGAGATCGAGGCCGCCCAGGAAGCCGTCGC
>DASQJO010000484.1:0-1614 GCA_035630955.1 Kineosporiaceae bacterium | reverse complement strand
AGGCGGGCCAGCGCGTCCGGGTGCTCGATCAGCGTGAGTGCCGCCAGCGACACCGCCTGCCGCGTCGTCTCCTGCCCCGCCAGCGCGAGCAGCAGGAAGTAGTTGTCGAAGTCCTTCTCCGACAGCGGCTCGCCGTCGATCGTCGCCGTCGCCAGCCGCGTCACGAGGTCGTCACCCGGCTCGGAACGCCGCCGCGCCGCCAGCGACCGGCCGTACTCGAACACCTCCAGCGCCGCCGGGGACCGGAACGGCACGAGCCGGTACTTCTCCGACTCCTCCGTCCCGAGCAGGACGTCGGCCAGCTCGGGATCGGTGTGACCGACGAGCCGGTCGCCCCAGGACGTCAGCCGGGTGTGCACGTCGTCGTCGACGTCGAGCAGCCGGCACAGCACCCGCACGGGCACCTGGGAGGACACGTGCTCGACGAGGTCGAACGCGCCCTGCAGGCCGGCGAGGGCGAGGGCGTCGTCCAGGGCGCGCCCGACGATCCCGCGCAGGAACGTCTCGTACCCGTTCACGACCTTCGGCCCGAACATCGGCGCGACGAGCTTGCGCAACGCCGTGTGCCGCGGCGGATCCGTGTCGATGAGCGAGGTCCGGTGCACGAGCTGCTCGTCGTCCAGCTCCTCGAGCGAGACGCCGCGGGCCGAGCTGAAGGTCTGCCAGTCCCGGCCGACCCGCACGATGTCCGCGTGCCGGGTCACCGACCAGAAGCCGTGGTGCGGCGGCTCCTCCGGCGTCCAGGCCACCGGCTCCTGCGCCCGCAACCGGGCGAACAGCTCGTACGGCGGGCCGGCGACGAACGTGTCCGGATCCGCGAGCGGCGCGGCCAGGTGATCCATGACGAGAACCCTCCTGAGGTGACTACAGGTGGTAGGCGTACTCGCGGAACTCCCAGTCGGTGACGTGCCGCTCGAACCGCTCGACCTCGTTTCGCTTGTACGCGAGGAACGACGCCACGAACGTCTCGCCCAGCACGTCGCGCAGCGCCTCGTCCGCCTCGAGCGCGTCGAGGGCGTCCGGCAGCCGCTGGGGGAGGATCGCCGCGCGGGACGGGTCGTAGCCGTAGCCCTCGAGCGGGTCCGGCGGCTCCAGGCCGTCCCGGACGCCGAGGTACACCGCCGCACCCACCGCCGCCGCGGCGAGGTAGGGGTTCGCGGTGGCGTCGCCGAGCCGGACCTCCATCCGGCTCGCCGCCCCTCGCTCGGGCGGGATCCGCACCATCGCGCTGCGGTTGTCCAGCCCCCAGTCGACGAGCCACGGCGCGAGGGTGTCGGGGCCGAAGCGCTTGTAGGAGTTGATCGTCGGGTTGAGCAGGGCGGCCAGCGCCGGAGCATGCGCGAGGACGCCGGCGACCGCGGCCCGCCCGCGAACGGAGAGCCCCTGCGGCCCGGCCTCGTCCCCGACGACGTTCTCGCCGGCTCCGCCGTCGGAGGAGTCCACCAGCGAGACGTGCAGGTGGAAGCCGCTGCCGCCCTCGTCGTTGAACGGCTTGGCCATGAACGTCGCGAGCAGGTCGGCCTGCCGCGCGAGCTCCTGGACGGCGGACTTCAGCCGGAAGGCCCGGTCCGCCGAGTCGAGCAGCTCGGAGTGGTCGAGGTTGATCTCGAACTG
>DASQJO010000483.1:0-6674 GCA_035630955.1 Kineosporiaceae bacterium | reverse complement strand
GACGTTGACCTGCCAGGCGAGCTCCCAGTCGTGCTCGGGCGCCTCGGGGCCGCCGCCGGTGCCGACGCCCGCGTTGGCACAGAACAGGTCGATGCCTCCGAGCTCGGCGCGGGCCAGGGCGACGAGCGCCGCCACGCCCGTCTCGGACGCCGCGTCGCCCGGGGCGGGCAGCGCTCCGATCGACGCCGCCACCCGGGCCACAGCGGCCGCATCGAGGTCGTTGACGACGACCTGGGCGCCCTCGGCGGCCAGCCGCCGCGCCAGTGCCTCCCCGATCCCCGACCCGGCTCCGGTGACGACCGCCCGCAGGCCCTCGACGTACCCGGTCATGCCGGCGGGGCGACGGTCAGCCGGCCGACGACATCCCCGGCCGCGAGCCGGGTCAGCCCGTCCGGCGCCTGGTCGAAGGGCAGCTGGTCGGCGATGAGCGGCTGCACGACGCCGTGGGCGACGTGGCCCATGAGCTCGTCGTGGCAGCGGCGGACCAGCGCGGGGTCCTTGCTCCGGTACAGCCCCCAGTGCAGGCCGAGGATCGAGTAGTTCTTGACCAGCGCGTGGCTGAGCGGCGGCTGCGGGATCACCCCGGACGCGAACCCGACGACGACGATCCGCCCCTCGAAGGCCACGACCTTGGTCGAGGCGTCGTACGAGCGCCCGCCGACCGGGTCGAAGACGACGTCGACACCCCGGCCGTCGGTGGCGGCGCGGACGGCGGACACGACGTCGTCGCGGGTCCGGTCGACGACGACGTCGATGCCGAGCTCCTGCGCCGCCATCGCCTTGAAGGGGCCGCCGACGACGCCGACGATCCGCGCACCCGCGGCCTTGCCCAGCTGGACGGCGGCGCTCCCGACTCCCCCGACGGCCGCGTGCACGAGCAGTGTCTCCCCCACGCGCAGCCCCGCCCGCCGGAAGAGCCCGAACCAGGCGGTGTGGTACGAGATGAGGAACGCCGAGGCGGACACGTCGTCCAGCCCGGGCGGCGCGGGTAGCGCGTCGGTGTCGTTGGCGAGCGCGTAGCGCGCGAGCGCGCCGTGCGGGAGGGCCGCCGTCCCCACCACCCGCTCCCCGACCCGGTGCGGGTCGACGCCGGTGCCGGCGGCGACGACGATGCCGCTGAACTCGACGCCGGGCACGAACGGCAGCGGCGGGCGCTCCTGGTACTGGCCGCGGGCGAGCAGGACGTCGGGAAAGTTCAGCGCCGTCGAGTACACCTCCACGAGCACCTGACCCGGACCGGGCTGCGGGACGGACACCTCCACGCGGCGCAGCACGTCGGCGGGATCGCCGAGGTCGCCGACCTGCCAGGCCGTCATCCTGTCCGGCACGCTCATGGAGCCCTCCCGTCCCGCTCGCCCGGCGGGGCGACGCGCCGAGCCTACGGTGCTGCTCGGCGTGTCGCCCTGCTCAGGTGTGCTGCGACGTTCCGTTCAGGCGACGCCTCCCGACAGCAGCAGGCCTCCGTCGACCACCAGGGTCTGCCCCGTCATCCAGCCCGCGTCGTCGGACGCGAGGAAGGCGACGACGGAGGCGACGTCGTCCGGTACGCCGAGCCGGCCGAGCGGATACCCCGCCGCGACCTCGGCCTCCCGGCCCTCGTAGAGCAGCGTCGCGAAGACGGTCTTGACGACCGCGGGCGCCACGGCGTTGACCCGGATCCGGGGCGCGAGCTCCAGCGCGAGCTCGGCGGTCGCGTGGATGAGCGCCGCCTTGCTCGCGCCGTAGATCCCGATGGGCGGCGAGGGCCGCAGCCCGGCGACGGACGCCACGTTGACCACCGCCGCCCCCGGGCGCTCGCCCAGCCCGGCCCGCCGGGCCTGCTCGACCCACGCGAGCGCCGCCGCGACGTTCACACCGAAGATCTTGAGGATGGCGCTGGTCTCGATGCTCGTGACCGGCCCGGCGACCGGGTTGATGCCGGTGTTGTTCACGAGGACGTCCACCCCGCCGAACGTCTCGACCGTGGCCTGGACGGCGCGGGCGCGGTGCTCCGGGTCGTCCGCCTTGCCGGGGACGCCGAGGGCGACGTCCTGCCCGCCGAGCTCCTCGACCGCGGCCGCGAGCGCGTCGGCGCCGCGCGCGGTGACGGTGACGCGGCCGCCCTCCGCGACGAACCGCCGGGCGATGCCGAGCCCGATCCCCCGGCTGGCACCCGTGACGATCGCGACCCGCCCCTCGAACCGGCTTCCCACGCTGTCCACCGCGCGATCCTCTCAGGGGTGCGCAGCGACGACGAGCCGGCGCCGGATGCACCGACACAATGGCGCCGTGGCTTCTCCCGGCGACACCGACACCCACCCCGTGCCCGACCCGGCCCACGACCCCGGCGTCCTGCTGCAGGCCGCGGACCAGGAGAGCGCCGAGCGCGACGCCCTCGCAGGGCTGCTGCGCGTGCTCGACCTCGCGCCGCACCCCGACGGGGACGCGGACACCTTCGTCGGCGAGAGCCAGCCGCAGCCGTGGGGGCGCGTGTACGGCGGTCAGGTCCTCGCGCAGTCGCTGGCCGCCGCCCAGCGGACCGTCGTCCCCGAGCGCCCCGTGCACTCGATGCACGGCTACTTCCTGCGGGCGGGCGACTCGAGCGAGCCGATCACGTTCGCGGTCGAGCGGCTCCGGGACGGGCGGTCGTTCTCCGCCCGGCGCGTGCACGCGCTGCAGTTCGGGCGTCCGATCCTGTCGATGATCGCGTCGTTCCAGTCCGCGGCCGAGGGGCTCGACCACCAGACGGCGATGCCGGACGTGCCGGACCCGGAGTCGCTGCCGACGCTCGGCGAGCGCTATGCCGGCGTCGACACCGACGCCGCCCGGTACTGGACCCGGCAGCGGCCGATGGACCTGAGGCACGTGGAGCCGCCGATCTACCTCGAGCCCGACCCGGAGCGCCGCACGCACCAGGCGGTGTGGCTGCGCTCCGTCGGAAGGCTGCCCGACGACCCGGCGCTGCACGCCGCCGTGCTCGCCTACGCCAGCGACTACTCGCTGCTGGAGCCGGTGCTGCGCGGCCACGGCCGCGCGTGGTCCGAGCGCGGGCTGAAGGCCGCGAGCCTGGACCACGCGATGTGGTGGCACCGGCCGGGGCGGGCCGACGAGTGGCTGCTGTACGTGCAGGAGAGTCCGAGCGCTCAGGGCGCGCGGGGCCTGGGGATCGGCCGGCTCTACAGCCGGGACGGCGTCCTGGTCGCCTCCGTCGCGCAGGAGGGCATGCTGCGCGTCCCGTCCTGATCGCCCATGCCGTCGGACGTGAATCGGACGTGAATTGGACGAGCCGCCGCGACCGCACGAGGGGGGCGTCGTGCGGGTCGCGGCGGCTCTTGGTGCGGCGGCGGCGAGTGGTCAGCCGACCGCCGCGGCGCAGGAGCGGAGGGGGGCCCTCCTGCGCCGGCTCGGGCTCGCGATCAGGCGTTGCTCGGCCTGGCCGCGAGGGTGAGGTGGAGGGTCAGCTGCTGGTCGCCGCGGACGACGGTCAGGTCGATCGTCGAACCGGGACGCAGCGCGCGGACCTGGGCCACGAGGGAGTTGGCCCCTTCGAGCGGGCGGCCGTCGACGGACACGACCGCGTCCTTCGCCTGCAGGCCGGCCTTGGCCGCGGGGCTGCCCGGGGTCACGGTGCCGACGACGGCGGCCGACCGCTGGGCGCCGTCGACAGCGGCCGTCCCGTCGGACAGGGTCACGCCGAGGTAGGCGTGCTGCACGTGCCCCGTCGCGATGAGCTGCTGCGCGACGTCCTTGGCCTCGTTCGCCGGGATCGCGAAGCCGAGGCCGATGCTGCCCGCCTGGCCACCGTCCGAGGCGCCGAGCGAGGCGATCGAGGACGTGATGCCGATGACCCGACCGCCGGAGTCGACGAGGGCTCCGCCGCTGTTGCCGGGGTTGACCGCGGCGTCCGTCTGGATCGCGTCGGTCACGACCTGCTCGGCCTGCGGCTGGGCCTCGCCGGCCCCGCCCTGCTGCCCCGGCTGCTCGGGGCTCTCGGCGGCCGTGGTGACGGGACGGTTCAGGGCGCTGACGACGCCGGTCGTGGTGGTGCTCGAGAGGCCGAGCGGGTTGCCGATCGCCATGACCGGGTCACCGACCTTGACCTGCGAGGAGTCGGCGAACGCGGCGGGGACGAGGTCGCGCGGCGGCTGCTGGACCGCGAGCACGGCGAGGTCGGTGGAGGGGTCGGTGCCGACGATCGTCGCCTTGTACGTGCGGCCGTCCGCGAGGACCACGGAGATCGTCGCGCCGGAGCCGGCGGCGACCACGTGGTTGTTGGTCAGGACCCGGCCTGTCGCGTCGAGGATCACGCCCGATCCCTGGCCGCCGCTGCCGTCGGCGCCCTGGACGCGGACGGAGACCACGCTGGGCTTGACGGCCGCCGCGGTGGCGACCCAGTTCGGGGCCGTCGTGCTGCCCTTGACCAGCGGCGGGCTCTGCCGGCCGGAGGCCGACGTCGAGGAGCTCGCGGCGCTCGCCGGACTGCCGAAGGCGTTGAGGGCTCCCACCGTGCCGAGGCTGGCGAGGACGGCGGCGCCGGCGGCGACCGCGGCTGCGCTGACCCAGCCGGGCCGGGACCGCTCGGGCCGGACGCTCGCCGCGGCGGGCGGGGCGGCGTTCGTCGCCGGGGACGTGGGGGTGTCGATGTCAGGGGTGCTGAGGGGGCTCATGGCTGCTCCTTCGGTGGCTTCGCTATGGAGTGAACAGGGAGAGCCTGAGCGAGCACTGAGAGATCGCTGGGGGTCCGTCGGATGTTCGCTGGGCATTCGGTGGGAAGTTGGCCAGGGGCGCGGCCACGACGCAGACTGGGATCCCCAGGAGGCGACAGCGGGAGGCGCAGCGGCATGGCGACGACGGCGCAGGCGGAACCGCGGCGGGCCGACGAGGCGATCGACGTCCTGGGACCTGACGTCGACGGCGGCGTCCGGTTCTCGATGAGCGGGCGGCTGCTCTTCTCGGACCTGTGTCACGTCCCGGAACGCGCCGCGCGCATCACCGCTCGCGCCGACGGCGTGGGCCGGATGCGCGGCAAGCTGTTGCCCGTCGCCCTGGTCGCCGATCCTGCCCTGGCCCGCACGATCCTCACCCGGCCCACCGGCTTCCGGCAGGGCCGCGGCGTCGAGGCGCTTGCGATCACGTTCGGGCAGGGGCTGCTGACGAGCAGCGGCGAGCTGCACCGGCGGCAGCGGCGGCTGGTGCAGCCGGCGTTCCACGCCCGCCGGCTCGTGGCGTACGCGCAGGACGCCGTCCGGCTCGCCGAGGCCCGCGCGGGCGAGTGGCGCGACGGGCAGCCGGTCGACCTCGCCGACGAGATGTCGTCACTGACCCTGGAGTTCGTCGGGCGGACCCTGTTCGGCACCGACGTCCGGCACGAGGTGGCGATCGTCGCCGACGCGACGCAGAACCTGCTCGAGGCCTTCCCGACGCTGATGTCCCTGCGCGGCATGCTGCTGACGCGCGTGCCGAGCCCGTTCCGGCACCGGCTGCGTCGCGAGATCGCGCGCCTCGACGGCGTCGTCGAGCGCGTCATCGCCACCCGCGGCACGACCGGCGACACCGGGGACGTCGTCTCGATGCTGCTCGCCGTCCGCGACGAGGAGACCGGTGAGGGCATGCCGCACCAGCAGCTGAGGGACGAGGTCCTGACGCTGCTCCTGGCGGGACACGAGACGACGGCCGTGGCGCTGTCGTGGGCCTGGTACGAGCTGTGGCGGACGCCGGAGGCGCGGGTGGCGCTGGACGCCGAGCTGGCCGGCCGCGCCGCCGAGGACGGACTGGCGGCGGCCTCGTGGGACGGCCTCCCGGTGACGCGGGCGATCGTGGCGGAGACGCTGCGGCTGCACCCACCCGCGTACATCCTCGGCCGCCGTCCCACCGAGGACGTGGTCGTCGACAGGTACCGGTTCCGCAGGAACAGCGCCGTGGTGATCTCCCCGTTCGCGCTGCACCGCGACGAGCGCAGCTGGGGTCCGGACGCCGGCCGGTTCCGGCACACCCGGTGGCTGCGCGAGGACGGCACCTTCGACGAGGGCGCACCGGGTCAGCCGCGCGGCGCCTACCTGCCGTTCGGCGCCGGCTCCCGGATGTGCATCGGGGCCGGGTTCGCCGTCATGGAGGCGGTGCTGCTGCTGGCCCGGCTCGCGAGCGAGTGGCGAGTGGAGTTCTCGCCGGGCTTCGAGCCCACACCGCGCCCGGCCGTCACGTACCGGCCGGGCGCGATGCCCGCCGTGCTGCGGGCGCGCTGATCAGCGCCGGGCGGCCTTGTCGGCGAAGAGGCCGGTGCCCAGCAGGACGATCCCGCTCACCAGGTGCAGCCCGTTGTCGGCGCCGTTGAGCGCGAGGATGTTCGCGCTGCTGTCGAGGATGAACAGGCCGATGATCCCGACGACGAGGTAGACCGCTCCGACGGCGCTGTTGGCGGCCCGAGCCGCGGAGAGCCCGCCGCGTGCACCGACGATCAGCACGACGCCGACGAGCAGGTGGACGATGTTGTGCAGCGGGTTGACCTCGAAGCCGAGCAGGGATCCGCCGTCGCGGTCGGCGAAGCCGTGGCCGCCCGTGACGAACCAGCCGAGGACGCCGACGAGCAGGAAGATCACGCCGACGACGAGGGCGACCCTCTGGTTGACCGACGTGGTGGTGCGGGTGGAGCCGGCCGTGGTGGCCATGACGAGACCTCCGGATACGCGAACGCCTGA
>DASQJO010000482.1:0-4323 GCA_035630955.1 Kineosporiaceae bacterium | reverse complement strand
GGGTCATGACCTTTCCGCCAGCGTTCGCCCGCTTTGCCACTATCGGCAATGAGTTGCCACTTGTTGTCGTGATTGCGTGGCAACTTGTGGCAACTCCTTGTGACGCCGCCCTCGACGCGCGGAGCCTCGGGGACATGGCGACCCTGACTGTGCACGCCGACCGGCTGTTCCCGGCCGAGCCCGAGGTCCGCGCCCTGGCACGTCGGCTCTACGAGACGGTTCGCGAGCTGCCGATCGTCTCCCCGCACGGGCACGTCGACCCGCAGATCCTGGTGGACGACGCCCCGTTCCCGGACCCGGCGAGCCTGTTCGTCCAGCCCGACCACTACGTCACCCGGCTGCTGCACGCCGGCGGGGTGGGCCTGGACGAGTTGGGCGTGGGCGAGGGACCACTGCCCGAGGACCGGGCGCGCCGGGTGTGGCGGCTGCTGTGCGAGAACTGGCACCTGCTGCGCGGGACGCCGGTGCGGTACTGGTTCGACAGCGAGCTGGGCGAGATCTTCGGCGTCCGCGAGCGACCCAGCGCCGACAACGCCGACGCCCTCTACGACCGGATCGCCGAGCAGCTCGCGGCGCCGGACCACCGGCCGCGTGCGCTGCTGCGCCGGTTCCGGATCGACGTCATGGCGACGACCGACGACCCGGCGGACGATCTGGAGCCGCACCGGCGGCTGGCCGAGGATCCCGGGATCGCGACGCGCGTGGTGCCGACGTTCCGTCCGGACGTGTACCTGGAGCCCGCCGGAGCCGGCTGGGCCGACGCGGTGAAGCGCCTGGGCGAGGCGGCAGGAGTCGAGGTCGGGGACTACGCGGGCTACGTGGCCGCGCTCGAGGCGCGTCGGCGGTTCTTCGTGACGCGGGGCGCGGTGTCGGCGGACCACAGCCACGCGGATGCGGTCGCGGCGCCGCTGGACCGGGTCGACGCCGAACGGATCTACGCGTCGGCGCTCGCGGGGCAGGTCACCGAGGCCGAGGCGACGGCCTTCCGCCGGCACATGATCCTCGAGATGGCGCGGATGTCGTGCGACGACGGGCTCGTCATGACGCTGCACCCCGCCGTCCGCCGCAACCACCATCCGGGAACGCTGGCCCGGTTCGGCCCGAACGTCGGCTCGGACATCCCCGTCACCGCGGAGTTCACCGAGTCGTTGCGACCGCTGCTCGCCCGCTTCGGCACGCATCCGGGCTTCCACCTGGTCCTGTTCACCGTGGACCCGGACACCTACGCCCGCGAGATCGCGCCGCTGGCCGGGTTCTACCCCGCCGTGTACGCCGGCGCGCCGTGGTGGTTCCTCGACAGCCCGGCGCAGATCAGGCGCTACCAGGAGGCCGTCACCGAGGTCTCGGGCTTCAGCCGGATGTCCGGGTTCATCGACGACACCCGCGCGTTCTGCTCCATCCCGGCGCGGCACGACATGTCCCGCCGCCTGGACGCAGGGTTCCTCGCCCGGCTGGTCGCCGAGCATCGGCTCGACGAGGACGAGGCGTTCGACACCCTGACCACGCTCGTGGTCGACCAGCCGCGCAAGGTCTTCAAGCTGTGATCCCCGAACGGGGAACCCTCCCGCCGGTCCGCGTCGTCCACCTCGGGCTCGGTGGTTTCTTCCGGGCGCACCAGGCCTGGTACACGGGCGCCGCGGACGACGCCGACGACTGGGGGATCGCCGCGTTCACGGGCCGGTCCCGGGGGCTCGCGGCGGCCCTGAACCGTCAGCAGGGGCTCTACACGCTCGTCGTGCGCGGGCCCGAGCGCGACGACATGGAGGTCCAGCGGGCGGTATCGCAGGCCCACCCGGGCTCAGACCTGCAGGCGTGGTCGGAGTACCTGGCCCGGCCGGACGTCGCCGTGGTGACGCTGACGGTCACCGAGGCGGCCTACGCACGACGACCCGAGGGGACCCCGGACCTGGACCGGGAGGACATGCGGGCGGACATCGCGGCGATCCGGCGGGGCGACCCCGTCGCGACGGTGCCGGGGCGCCTCGTCGCCGGCCTCGCCGCCCGCCGCGCCGCGGACGCCGGCCCGCTCGCGGTCGTCTCCTGCGACAACGTGCCGGGGAACGGCCGGCTCACCGCCGACGTGGTCACGGCTCTCTCCGAGGCGGCCGAACCCGCGCTCGCGGTCTGGATCCGGGACCACGTCTCGTTCGTCGACACCATGGTCGACCGGATCACGCCGCACACCACGGACGACGACGTCCACGCGGTGGCCGAACGGACGGGCTGGCACGACGAGGTACCCGTGGTCACGGAGCCCTTCACCGAGTGGGTGCTCAGCGGCGCCTTCCCGGCGGGACGCCCGCAGTGGGACACGGCGGGCGCGGCCTTCGTCGACGACGTCCACCCGTACGAGACACGCAAGCTGCTCCTGCTCAACGCGGCGCACAGCCTGCTCGCCTACGCCGGCAGCGAGCGCGGGCACGAGACGATCGCGGAGGCCATGCAGGACGACGAGTGCCGCCGCTGGCTCGACCAGTGGTGGGACGAAGCGGTGCGCTACGTGCCGTTGCCGGAGCAGGAGCTGGCGGACTATCGGGCCGCGCTGGTCGAGCGGTTCACGAACCCGCGGATCAGGCACACCCTCGCGCAGATCGCGGCGGACGGATCGCAGAAGCTGCCCATCCGGCTGCTGCCCGTGCTGCGCGGTGAGCGGGAGGCCGGCCGGATGCCGCCCGGAGCGGTGCGGATCCTCGCGGCCTGGATCGACCACCTGCGCGGCTTCGGTGCTCCCGTGAAGGACACGGGCGGCGGCCCTTACCAGGAGCGTTCAGGCTCCGTGGGCGACGTGATCGCCCGCCTCGCGCCGGACCTGGCCGACGACGGCGAGCTCGCCGCCTCTGTCCAGGACGTGGTGCGCCCGCCTCGTACCGGTGCTCGCGCCTGAGGAGTGACGGCTGCGTCGTTCCTCTGGTCGGTGTGCGCGATGAGTTCCGCGGTCGTCGCGCGTCTCATCCACCACAGGCTGGTGGCCACGACGTGGCCCTGACGCTGGAGGGATGCCTGATGGATGTCGTCAATCTGGGCGTGGCGGACGGGCTGCCGCCGGTCGACTGGGCCGCAGTCGTCGTGAAGCTCGCCGCCGGGTCGGCCCCGGCTCCGGACGCGGCGAACTCGCGCACGACCTGGCTGTCCACCGTCAACGAGGACGGCAGCCCGCATGTCACGGCCGTCGGTGCCCTGTGGCTCGACGACACGTTCTGGTTCCAGACCGGCTCGGGCACGCGGAAGGCACGCAATGTCGCCCGCGATCCGCGGTGTTCGATCGCGGTGTCGATCCGCGACGCGGACGTCGTGATCGAGGGTGACGCTGCGCGGGTGACCGAGCCGGGCGCAGTGGCGCGCATCGCGAAGGCGTGGGCGGACAACGGGTGGCCCGCCGAACCCGACGACAGCGGGTCCGGCATCACAGCCCCGTTCAACGCACCGTCGCAGGGACCACCGCCGTGGAACGTGTATCGCATCGCGCCACGCTCGGCGATCGTCACCCTGGCGGCGGAGCCGGGCGGCCTGACGCGCTTCCTGTTCTGACACCGGCATGGCGGTGATCGAGGACGTTCGGCCCCTGGGCGAGGGGTTGGAGCGCTCGTATCAGGTGTACGTCCGCGGCAGGTTGAAGTTCCGCGTCAAGCAGATCGTCTACGTGGCGTTCTCCGTCGACGAGAGGGTGATGGGCTTCGCCTTCCCGAAGGAGGAGCGGGCGGCTCTCGTTGCCAGCGATCCGCACACGTTCCGGATGCCGTCGGCGTCGGACATGCGCTTCAACTGGGTCCATGCCGATCTTGCGGCGCTGGACCCCACCGAGGCCCGCGAGCTCGTCGTCGACGCCTGGCGCCTGGTCGTGCCGAAGAAGCTCTCCCGCGCCTACGACCTCACCCATCCGAACGGCCCGGGCTGAAGCCGGTCGTGCTCCGCGCCCGGATCGATCGTCAGCCGCGCGTGCTCCCGGCGTCCTGCCCGTAGGGAGCTGCCCGCCACTGGCTCCACGTCACTTCCGTGCCGAGGGTGTGCGCCATGAAGTGCCATTCACCGGTGTAGGTGTTGTCCTTCCACACGTTGTCCTGGTGGAAGGTGATGTTGTCGGGGACGACGTAGCCCTTGTACGGCGACCAGCTCGGCACGGTGCCGTACTGCGAGTACACCCCCATCCACCCGCATCCCGCGGCCGGCGTGCAGCCCGGGATGTGCGACGCGGTCATGCGGAACGTGTTGCCGGAGATGTTCAGCCTCTGCGTCTTCCACCTGCAGTCGTCGATGTACGGCTTGGTGGCGATCAGAGAGGGGGTTCCGCACGCCTGCTCGGTGGCCGCCGGGTTCACCATGGTC
>DASQJO010000481.1:0-3540 GCA_035630955.1 Kineosporiaceae bacterium | reverse complement strand
GTCGCGGGCGGCGACAAGCTCGAGGGCGAGCCCCCGGCGCCGAGCGGCCACGCCGTCGAGGCCCGGCTCAACGCCGAGGACCCGGACCGCGACTTCGCGCCCGCGCCCGGCCGCATCGCGCTGTTCCGGCTGCCCGTCGGTCCCGGCGTCCGGGTCGACACCGGCATGGGCGAGGGCGACGTCATCCCCGCCGACTTCGACTCCATGATCGCCAAGATCATCGGCTACGGCCCCACCCGGGAGGACGCCCTCGCCCGGCTCCGGCGCGCGCTGACCGACACCACCGTCGTCATCGAGGGCGGGACGACCAACAAGTCCTTCGTGCTCGAGCTGCTCGACCGGCCCGAGGTCATCGAGGGCAGCGCCGACACCGGCTGGATCGACCGGGAGCGCACCCGCGGCGGCCTCTCCGAGCACGGCGCGGCGGGCGTCGCGCTGGTCGCCGCCGGCATCGACGCCTACGACGAGGCCGAGCGCGCCGAGCGGCTGCGGTTCCTCGCCACCGCCCACGGCGGCCGCCCCGAGGCGCGGCACGCCCTCGGCCGCTCGTTCGACCTCAAGCTCCGCGGCTCGACGCACAAGGTCGAGGTCGCGCAGGTGGGCCCGCACCGCTACCGGGTCACCGTCGACGGCAGCCTCGTCGACGCGACCGTCGAGCAGCTGCAGGGATACACCGTCCGGCTCACCGTCGAGGGCCGGTCGCACCGGGTCGTCACCGCGACGCACGCCGCCGACCACCTCGTCGAGGTCGACGGCAGGGCGCACCGGGTGACGAAGGACGAGGGCGGCGTGCTGCGCGCGCCGGCGCCCGCGCTCGTGGTGTCGCTGCCCGCCGGCCCGGGCGACGAGGTCGCCGCCGGCGCTCCCGTGGTCGTGCTCGAGAGCATGAAGATGGAGACGGTGCTGCCCGCGCCGTTCACCGGGCGAGTCAAGGAGCTCCTCGTCGCGGCGAACGACCAGGTCGGCGCCGGTCAGCCGCTGCTGCGCCTGGAGCCGGTGGGCGACGACGCGGAGGCGGCGTCCGGCACGCAAACCCCGGTGGAGCTGCCGCGCAGCACCGTCGTCCTGGACGACGAGATCCGCGCGCTCCGGCTGCTCGCCGACCTGGAGAGCATGATCCTCGGGTACGACGTCCGGCCGGACGACGGGCGTCGGGCGTCCGCCCGGTACCAGCAGGTGCGGGACGCCCTCGCCGGGCGCCGGCAGGAGCTGCTCGGCGCCGAGCTCGCCGTGCTCACGATCTTCGCCGACCTGTGCGAGCTGACCCGTAACCGGCCGGACGCCGAGGAGGGCGCCGACGACCGGGTCCACTCCCCCCGCGAGTACTTCCACGCCTACCTGCACTCCCTCGACGTCGACAGGGAGCGGCTGCCGGAGGAGTTCCGGGCCAAGCTCGCCCGCGTCCTCGCGCACTACGGCATCGAGGGGACCCGGGTCGACGGCCTGGACCGCACGCCGGACCTCGAGGAGTCGGTCTTCCGGGTCTTCCTCTCCCAGCAGCGGACGCCGAGCCACCTGCCGGTGGTCGCCGCGCTGCTGCAGCGCTGGCTCGCCGAGGACGCCCCCGGCGACGGCATCGCGGACCGCGCCCGCGAGGTGCTCGACCGGCTCGTCGTCGCCACCCAGCTCCGCTTCCCCGCGATCGGCGACCTCGCGCGCAGCGCCCGGTTCCGCTGGTTCGAGGCGCCGATCGTCGAGGCCGCGCGCGAGGAGGCCTACGCCGCCGTCCGCGACCAGCTCGCCTACCTCTCCGAGCACCCGGACGCCGCGGACTACGAGGAGCGCGTCGACGCGCTGGTGGCGAGTCCGGAACCGCTCGTGCGGTTCCTCGCCGAGCGGATCGCGGACGGCGTCCCCGCCGAGGAGCCGCTCGTCGAGGTGCTCGCACGGCGGCACTACCGCGAGCACGACCTCGTCGTCCTCCAGGGCGCCCACGGCCAGGCGTTGGCGAACCGGCCGTGCCTCGTCGGTCACTACGCCTTGCACGAGGCGCGCACTCGGCTGCTCTCCACCGTGGCGGAGGCCGAGGAGCTGCCTGCCCTCGGCGAGCGGCTCGCAGAGCTGGTGGACGACACCCCGGCCGGCCAGGACGCGGTCGTCGACCTCTACCTCTCCTGGCCGGACGCTCCCACCGACGCCGACGAGGCATGTGCCGAGCTCGTCCGGCGGGTGGCCGCCTGGCCGTTCTTCCCGCGGCTGCGCCGGGTCGCAGTGATGGTGAGCGCCCGCGGCGGCAGTGTCGTCCACCAGTTCACCTTCCGGCCGGACGCCGACGGCGCCGCCGTCGAGGACGCGCTCGTCCGCGGCATGCACCCGATGGTCGGGCGGCGGCTCGACCTGTGGCGACTGCGCGAGTTCACGCTGACCCGGCTGCCGTCGCCCGAGGACGTGCTGCTCTACCACGCGGTCGCGCCGGGCAACGAGGCCGACCAGCGGCTCGTCGCGCTCACGCAGGTGCGCGAGCTGTCCGTGGTCCGCGACGCGAGCGGTCACGTGGCCTCGCTGCCGCAGGCGGAGCGGGCGGTCGCCTCCTGCCTGGACGCCGTGCGCCGGGCCCGGGCCACGCTGCAGAACGGCGTCCGGCTCGACATGAATCACGTGTGGCTCTACATCTGGCCGATCATCGACGCCCCGGTCGAGGAGCTCACCGCGCTCAAGCGGACCGTCGCCCCGCTGACGGTCGGCGCAGGGATCGAGGAGGTCGTCACGACGGGGCGGATCGCCCGGCGCGGCGGGCCGCCGATCGCGGTCTCGGCCCGTTTCAGCTACCAGCCGGGCTCCGGGGTGGTCGCCAGCGTCAGCGGCCCGGAGGGCGAGCGCCTGCGGCCGCTCGACGACTACGCGCAGAAGGTGCTGCGCTCGCGCCGTCGGGGCACCGTCTACCCCTACGAGCTGACGCCGCTGCTGGCGCGCGGCGGCGGGTTCGTCGAGCACGACCTGGACGACACCGGCCGTCTCGTCCCGGTCGACCGGGCGCCCGGCGGCAACAAGGCGGGCCTGGTCGTCGGCGTCGTCCGGACGCCGACCGAGCGGTACCCCGACGGCATGCGCCGCGTCGTCCTGCTCGGCGACCCGACGCGCTCGCTCGGCGCCCTGGCGGAACCGGAGTGCCTGCGTGTGGTGGCCGCGCTCGACCTGGCCACCGAGCTCGGCGTGCCGGTGGAGTGGTTCGCGCTGTCGTCGGGCGCGCGGATCTCGATGGACAACGGCACCGAGAACATGGACTGGGTGGCCCGCGCGCTGCGCCGGATCATCGAGTTCACCCAGGCCGGCGGCTAGATCAACGTCGTCGTCGCCGGGATCAATGTCGGCGCCCAGCCGTACTGGAACGCCGAGGCGACGATGCTCATGCACACCAAGGGCATCCTCGTCATGACGCCGGACAGCGCGATGGTGCTCACCGGCAAGCAATCGCTGGACTACTCCGGCGGCGTCTCGGCCGAGGACAACTTCGGCATCGGCGGCTACGACCGGGTCATGGGCCCCAACGGCCAGGCGCAGTACTGGGCGCCGGACCTCGCCGCCGCCGTAGACGTGCTC
>DASQJO010000480.1:0-5537 GCA_035630955.1 Kineosporiaceae bacterium | reverse complement strand
CGCGTACCTCCTCTACACCCACCGGGACCGGATCGCCCGCAGCGGCGTGCTCGTCGTCGGCCCGACGCCGGTGTTCCTGCGCTACATCGAGCAGGTGCTGCCGAGCCTCGGTGAGACCGGCGTCGTGCTGCTGACGCCCGGACAGCTGTTCCCCGGCGTCGAGGCCACGGCGCCGGAGCGCCCCGAGGTCGCCGTCGTCAAGGGCGACCTGCGGATGGCGGAGGTCGTCCGCAACGCCGTCCGGAACCGCCAGCGGACGCCGTCCCGGCCGATTCCGCTCGACGTCCAGGGCGACCGGATCCAGGTGCGGCCGGCCGCGGTGAGCGACGCGCGCGGCCGCGCGCGGCAGGGCGGCCGGCCCCACAACGAGGCGCGGGTGACGTTCGTCCGGCACGTCCTCGACGACCTCGCCTCTCAGCTCGCCGCGGCGCGCGGGCTGGAGTCCGAGGGCGAGGAGCGCGGGGACCTGCTGGCGGAGCTGCGCAGCGAGCTCGCCGTCCGCCGCGAGGTGAACCTGCTGTGGCTGCCGCTGACGGCTCAAGGCCTGGTCGCGGACCTGTTCGCCCGCCCGGACCGGCTCGCGGACGCTGCCGACGGGATCCTGTCGACGGCGGAGCAGCAGCTGCTGTTCCGCGAGAAGGGCGCGCCGTGGACGGCGGCGGACGTGCCCCTGCTGGACGAGGCCGCCGAGCTGATCGGCGAGGACGTCACGACGTTGGCCCAGCAGCAGGCCCGCAGTGCGGAGGCCGCGCGGGAGCGTTCGGAGTCCCTGGAGTTCGCCCGGAAGGTGCTCGAGCAGACCGGCGACGTGGGCGCGATGGTGACGGCGGAGATGCTGGCGGACCGGTTCGAGGCCGGCGGTCCCGTCCGCACGCTCGCCGAGCGCGCCCGGGAGGACCGGACGTGGGCGTTCGGCCACGCCGTCGTCGACGAGGCGCAGGAGCTCTCGCCGATGCAGTGGCGCCTCCTCACCCGCCGCGTCCCGACGCGCTCGATGACCGTGGTGGGCGACGTCGCCCAGACCGGGTCGGCGGCGGGCGCCTCCGCCTGGGGCGACGTGCTCGACGTCGTCGCCGACGGCCGGTGGCGCCTCGAGGAGCTCAGCGTCAACTACCGGACGCCGGCCGAGGTCATGGACGTGGCGACGGCGCTGCTCGAGGCCCACGGCGTGCCGGTCAAGCCGCCGCGCTCCGCCCGGGAGGCGACCTGGCCGCCCACCGCCGTCCGCATGGACGGACGGGACCCGGCGGCCGTGACGGCCGCCGTCGTGGCCGCGCTCCGCGCCGACGAGGCGGCGCTGGAGGGTGGGCGGCTGGCCGTCGTCACCCCGCGCTCCGGGTACGGGTACCTGGGCGCGGACGTCGCCGCCGCGCTGGCGCCGGACGCCGGCCTCGCGCAGCGCGTCGACGTGCTCGGAGTCGACGATGTCAAGGGCCTGGAGTTCGACGGCGTCGTCGTCGTCGACCCGCAGGTGGTGGTGGACGCCGGTCCGCGCGGCGTCAACGATCTCTACGTCGCGCTGACCCGACCCACGCAGCGGCTCACGGTGCTCCACCACGGCGCTCTGCCCGCCGGCCTGGACCGCCTGCTCGACGACTGACCCGGGTACGAAGCGGACGGCGCCCTCGCTACGCTCGCCCGCGGCAGGCCGGGACCACCGGTGGTCGTCAGTCGAGAGAGCGCAGGGAAGCGGCATGCGCACGAGCACGGGGGTCCTCGTCCTGGCCGTCGCCGTCGTCGGCGCCGGCGTGGCGGGAGGTGGCCCTGCGGCGGCCTCGCCCGCCCGGCCCGAGGCCGTGAAGGAGACCCGGGACCCGCTGCTGTGGCCGTTCGCCCGCACCAGCATCTGGAACACGCCGATCGGCGCGAGGGCACGCTACGTGCCGGCCCGGATCCACAGCATCGGCTTCGGCGTGGACGTCGACTGGTTCGTCGTCACGAGGGCGAGCGATCCGTCGGTGCCTGTGTACATGCCCGCGACCTTCGGCGAGGGCCGCTGCGGCGGCACGGGGGACCAGCAACAGCCGCCGCGGCACCCGGAGGCCCGCCGCACGCAGCACTTGAGGCGCTCCTTCCTGATCCCCGACGCGACCACGCACGCCGCGGTGCACGGCACCCCGAACAGCAGCTCGGCGTTCCTCCAACCGGACAGGAAGACGCTGGTCAGCTACAGCGTCACCGCGCGCTGCAGGCGCGGCGGCCCGCTGTACGGCCAGTGGTTCGGCGAGACCTCCCTCTACGGCGACGGCATCGCCGGCGGGCACGGCGGCTCGGCGATGTCGAGCATCGGCGGCAGCATCCGCACCGGCGAGCTCACCGGTCGCGCACCCATCCGGCACGCCCTCAAGCTCGACGTCTGGGGTCGGTACCTCTTCTATGACGCCGCGACCGGGGGCAGGCGCTGGCCGGCGACCCTCGCGGACGGTGGCGCATCGTCGCAGTACAGGGGCAGGGTCAGGGCACTGAGGATGGGGGCGCTGCTGGCGCTGCCCCCGAGCGCCACCGCGGCGGAGCTCGGCGTGAGGTCCCCGATCGGCAGGAAGGTGCTCGCCGCGCTGCGCGACTACGGCGGCTACGTCGTCGACGAGAGCGGGCTGGACGCCGTCGAGCTGTGCGTGGAGCACCAGGCCACCGTCGACTTCCGGAAGCGCACCGGGCACGACATCGAGGCGGACGCGGGGCTGCGGGCCGACATGGCTCGGATGGTCAGGGCCCTCGCGGTGGTCGACGACAACGGCGCGTCGGCCGTCGGTGGTCACGGCGCTCGCCGCGCCGCGTGGGCGCCGCCGTTCCGCGCGCCGGGGACGCCCGCCCCGAAGGCCGCCCCTGCCGCCGCCGCGCCCCGGACCCTCACGACGCCGCCGACGTCGGCGATCAAGGCCGGGCAGGTCGCGGAGCTCGCACCGGTCCGGCAGGCGCCGGCGACGGCGCTGTGGGCGCTGGTCGCCGCCGCACTGGGTCTGCTCCTCGGCGGCCTGTGGGGCGGACGCCGGATCACAGGCCCACGCAGCACACGCGGCTATTGACGTGAGCTGGACGGCTCAACCGGCCGGAGCGGACCTCACCGGTGCCGTCGGCGGCTGCCACGTGAACACGCCGTCGAACGAGCGGACGAGGACGTCGTCCGGCAGCAGGCGCGCGAGCGCGGCGACCCGGTCACGGACCGCGGCTCCGACGCGTCCCGGCCGCAGGATGGTGTCGCCGACCCGCCGGGAACGCCGGACGATCCGCTGAGTGCGGGCGAGGCGCGCCAGCGAGTAGGCGGCCAGCGAGTCGACGACGTCCACGGGGTCCACGAGCCGCGCCAGGCTGACGGCGTCCTCCATCGCCTGGCACGCGCCCTGCGCCAGGAACGGCGTCATGGGGTGCGCGGCGTCCCCGACGAACGCGACGCGGCCGCTGTGCATCGCGGGCAGCGGGCGCTCGAGCTCCTGGAGGCGACCGGGGATCACGTCCTGGGCGGTCGCGAACAGCTGCGGGATCGGGTCGTGCCAACCGTCGAACGCCGGCAGCGGCGGCACCTCGGCGTCCGGCGGCACCGCCAGGGCGGCGTAGGTGTAGACCCGGCCGTCGGCGAGCGGGACGACCCCGACCATCGCGCCTGTCCCCCACGTCTCGGCCGGCACGAGCGCGTCGGGCCTGGGCGCCAGGAAGCGCCACGCCACCGCCGGCACCGTGCGCAGGCGGGTGTGCGCGGGGAAGGCCAGCGCCCGGGTGGCCGACCGGACGCCGTCCGCGGCGACGACGAGGTCCGCGGAGAACCCGGTCCCGTCGGTGAGCTCGACGTCGCCCTTCCGCAGCCCGACGGAGGCGACCTCGGAGCCGAGCCGCAGCGCGCCGTCCGGCAGGGCCGAGGTGAGGACGTCGACGAGGTCGGAGCGCAGCACGACGACCAGCGGGTCGCCGAAGCGCTGCCGGACCGACGCCATCGACGTCCGGTAGATCCACCGGCCGTCGGGACGCCGCAGGCCCGCGTCACCCTGGATGGTGGCTCGGGCACGCAGGGCGTCGCCGAGGCCGAGCGCGTCGAGCGCATGCAGCGCGTTGGGGGCGACGCCGAGCCCGGCACCGACCGGGTCGAGGGAGGGCGCGCGCTCGACGAGCGTCACCCGCCAGCCGGCCCGTGCCAGCGCCACCGCCGACGTCAGCCCGCCGATGCCCGCGCCGAGAACCACCGCCCGCGCCATGCCCGGACGCTACCCGAGCTGGTCGACGATCCGCTCGAACACCCAGGGCAGCCGCTCGGCGGCGGGCACGACGGCTCGGCGCAGCGGCGGCCGCTGCGCGGCGTAGAGCAGCGCGCCGGTGAGCAACCGGTAACGCCGGGTGGCACGCCACCAGGCGCGCTCGTAGTCCTGCGGCCGGCCCTCGACGACGCACTGCACGAGCTCGCGCGCGCAGGTCAGCCCGACCGAGAGCCCCTCCCCGGTGAGGGCGTCGACATAGCCGGCGGCGTCCCCCACGAGCAGGGCCCGGCCCGCGACGCGGCGGGTCGCCCGCTGCCGGAGGGGACCGGCGCCCCGCACGGCGGACGCGGGTTCGGCTCCCGCCACCCGGGAGTGCAACTCGGGGAACTCGGGGAGCCAGTCGTCGAAGCGGGTGCCGTCGCCGGGCCCGAGCACGGCGACGCCGACGAGGTCGTCGGCCACCGGCGTCACGTACGCCTCGGCCCGCCCGGACCAGTGCACCTCGACGACGTCGCTCCAGGGGCCGACCCGGTAGTGCCGCCGCAGCCCGTAGCGGGGCCGGACCCGCGGTGACGGGTCGCGGTGCAGCCCGAGCGCGCGGCGCAGCGGCGAGTGCAGGCCGTCCGCGGCGACCAGCCACGAGGCGGTGACGCCGGCGAGCTCGACCCGGTCCGGCTGCAGCACCGGCGGACCGGCGACGGCGTCGAGCCGCTTCACGCCGACGGCGTCCGCACGGGCGGAGAGCGCCGCCGAGAGCGTCGTCCGGCGCACGCCCAGGCCCGGTCCGCGGCGGAACCGCGCCAGGGCGTCCCGGCCCGGGGCCAGGTAGCGGATGCCGGTGAACTCGCGCCCCTCCGCCCGGACGCCGAGCCGCTCGAGCGCCGAGCGCGCGGCGGGCATCAGCCCCTCGCCGCACGCCTTGTCGATCGGCGTGCCCCGGCGCTCCACGACGGCTGCGGTCAGCCCCGCATGGACGGCCTCGATCGCGGTGGCGAGCCCGACCGGGCCGCCGCCGACGACGAGGAGATCGACGTCCACCGGGTCATCGTCACAGGAGCGGGACCGCTCGCGCGAGCGGTAGCCTGAGCGGGCGCGCGGGGCGCACCCGGTCCGCGGGAAGGGCTGAGCCCACCCGAGCGGTACCCCTGTCATCTCGGCCCTCACCTCCTTTCGGCCTGACGACGCGGACGGCAGGCGACGGAAGGAGGTCGCATGTCGACCGCACGCCTCCCCGACGACCCCGATCTGAACCAGCTGCGCCGCCTGGCCAAGGAGCTCCGGGACGCCGCTCGCGCCGGGGCCCCGGACGCGCTGGAGCTGCTCCGCGCCCACGCCGGCGCACCGCCGGGC
>DASQJO010000479.1:0-9854 GCA_035630955.1 Kineosporiaceae bacterium | reverse complement strand
TCCGCGAGCCGGGCCGGCAGGTCCGGCAGGCGGCGACGCAGGATCTGCACCTCCCGGGTGAGCCCGGGGTGGTCCACCCAGTGGTAGAGGCAGCGCCGCTTCAGCGCGTCGTGCACCTCGCGGGTCCGGTTCGAGGTGAGGACGACCAGCGGCGGGTGCGCCGCGCGTACCGTGCCGTACTCCGGGATGGTCACCGCGTTCGTGGAGAGCACCTCGAGCAGGAAGGCCTCGAACTCGTCGTCGGACCGGTCGATCTCGTCGACCAGCAGCACGGCGTTCGGGCTGCGCAACGCTCGGAGCACCGGGCGCTCGAGCAGGAAGCGCTCGTCGAACAGGGAGCTCTCGACGGCGGCGACGTCGAGGCTCTCACCGTCCCGCCGGGTGGCCTCGACGGCCCGCAGGTGCAGCACCTGGCGGGGGAAGTCCCAGTCGTAGAGCGCCTGCGCGGCGTCGATGCCCTCGTAGCACTGCAGCCGCACGAGCTCCGCGTCCAGCGCCTGCGCGAGCGCCTCGGCCAGGGCGGTCTTGCCCGTGCCGGGCTCGCCCTCGAGCAGCAGCGGGCGGCCCATCGTCAGCGCCAGCCACGCCACCGTCGCGAGCCCGTCGTCGGCGAGGTAGCCGGTCTCGGCCAGCCGGCTCTCGAGCTCGGCCGGCGACCCGGGACGGACGGCGGTCATGCGCTCAGCATGACTCATGCCCGGCCGAGGTAGCCCGCCGGAGCGGTGATGACGCCGCGGACGACGGAGGTGGCTGCGCCGCGCACGGCGGCGTCCGCGCCGAGGCGCCCCGGCAGCACCCGAACGGGCCGCCACCGCGCCGCCGTCACCCGTGTCTCGAGCTCGGCCTGCACCGGCGGCCGCAGCCACGGGGCCAGCCGCGCGTACGCACCGCCGAGGACGACGGTGTCCACGTCCAGCAGGTTCAGCGCGCCCGCCAGGACGCGGCCGAGCGCCTCCCCGGCCTTCGCGAGGGCGCCGAGCGTGCGGCCGTCGCCGTCGGCCGCGGCCCGTGCCAGGGCGACGGCGGGACCGTCGTCCCCGCCCGGCCAGGGCCGGGCCGGCTCGGGCAGCCCGGCCGCGCGCAGGATCGCGTCCTGACCCGCGACCTGCTCGAGGCAGCCCCGCGCGCCGCAGCCGCAGGGGGTGTCGTCGCCGGCGACCGGGGCGTGCCCGAGCTCCCCGGCGAAACCGTGCCGCCCGCGCAGCAGCTGGCCGTTGAGCACGACGCCCGCGCCGACGCCGACCTCGCCGGACACGTGGACGAAGTCGGCGAGCGGGCCGCCGTCGGCGTCCTCGTGACCGCCGAGCCACAGCTCGCCCAGCGCGGCGAGGTTCGCCTCGTTGTCCAGCTGCAGGTCCAGGTCCGCGGGCAGGTCGGCGCGCTCGCGGAGCTCGGCGAGCAGCGGGACGTCCTGCCAGCCGAGGTTGGGCGCGGTCCGCACCAGGCGGCCGCCGGTCTCGACCAGGCCGGGGACGCCGACGGCGACGCCCGCGACCGGTGCCGCGGCGCCTGCCACCGCCCGCCGGACCGCGCCTGCCGCCCGGCCGAGCACCGCCGACAGCGGCAGGGCGCGCAGGTCGCCGACGACGACCTCGCGATGGCGGACGGCGCCCGCGAGGTCGACCGTGCAGGTCGCCACGTAGTCGACGTTGATCTCGACGCCGATCCCGACGGGGCCGCCCGGCGCCAGCGCGAGCGCCGACGGCGGACGGCCGACGGCGACCGGGCCGGAGCGCCCGAGCTCGGCGAGCAGGCGCGCCTCCAGCAGGGTCTCGACGAGGCTGGAGACGGTCGCCTTCGTCAGGCCGGTGGCGGCGGCGATCCGGGCGCGGGAGACGGGGCCGCCGTCGGCGACCTCGCGCAGGACGAGGGCGAGGTTGTGCTCGCGCAGGGACGACGGGCGGGCAGGGGCCGACCGCTGCGGACTCATGCGCGCAGTCTATTCGTTCGGCTTCCGAACGGAGCGAGTTTTACGCTCAGAACCCATTGACAGCCCCACATTTGGGTGGACTAGGTTCGACTTCTGAACGAAGTACTCGCCGACGATGCCGACGGAGGCTCCCATGCCCGAGGGAACGGCTCCTACACCCACGCGCGCCGACAACTTCACCTTCGGCCTCTGGACCGTGGGATGGCAGGCCAAGGACCCCTTCGGTGACGCCACCCGGCCGCCGCTCGACCCGGTGGAGACCGTGCATCGGCTCGCGGAGCTGGGCGCCGCCGGCGTGACCTTCCACGACGACGACCTCATCCCCTTCGGGGCTGACGACCAGACCCGGCAGCGGGACATCGAGCGGTTCAAGGCCGCCCTGGCCGAGACCGGACTCGTCGTGCCGATGGTGACGACGAACCTCTTCACTCACCCGGTGTTCAAGGACGGCGGGTTCACGAGCAACGACCGCTCGGTGCGCAGGTACGCGATGCGCAAGGTCATGCGGAACATGGAGCTCGCCGCGGAACTCGGCGCCCAGACGTATGTGTTCTGGGGCGGCCGCGAGGGCACCGAGGTGGACGTCGCCAAGGACGTCCGGACCGCGCTCGACCGCTTCCGCGAGGCGCTCGACACTCTCGCCCAGTACTCGATCGACCGCGGGTTCGGGCTGCGGTTCGCGCTCGAGCCCAAGCCGAACGAGCCGCGCGGAGACATCCTGCTGCCGACCGTCGGGCACGCCCTCGCGTTCATCAGCACCCTGGAGCACGCCGACATGGTCGGGGTGAACCCCGAGGTCGGCCACGAGCAGATGTCGAACCTCAACTTCGTGCACGCCATCGCCCAGGCGCTGTGGCAGGGCAAGCTCTTCCACATCGACCTCAACGGCCAGCACGGGCCGAAGTTCGACCAGGACCTGATCTTCGGTCACGGCGACCTGCTGAGCGCGTTCTTCCTCGTCGACCTGCTCGAGAACAGCGACTACACCGGTCCCCGGCACTTCGACTACAAGCCGCTGCGCACGGAGGACATCGAGGGCGTCTGGGCGTCCGCGGCCGCGAACATGCGGACCTACCTGCTCCTCAAGGAGCGGGCGGCCGCCTTCCGGGCCGACCCGGAGGTGCAGGAGGCGCTCGAGGCCGCCGGCTACAACGAGCTCGGCAGGCCGACGCTCGGCGAGGGCGAGAGCTACCAGGACCTGCTGGCGGACCGGAGCGCCTTCGAGGACTTCGACCCCGACAAGGTCGGCGAGCGCGGCTACGGTTTCGTCCGCCTCAGCCAGCTCGGGATCGACCACCTGCTCCGCGCCCGCTGAGCACGACGGAGAGGGCAGCCCGCCGTGCCGTTGGTCGCCGGGGTCGACAGCTCGACCCAGTCGTGCAAGGTCGTGATCCGGCACGCCGCGAGCGGGGCGTTGGTCCGTGAGGGCCGCGCGCCGCATCCCGACGGCACGGAGGTGGACCCGGCCGCGTGGTGGTCCGCCCTGCGCACCGCCGCGGACGCCGCCGGCGGGCTCGCCGACGTCGACGCGATCGCCGTGGGCGGGCAGCAGCACGGGATGGTCGTCCTCGACGAGGCCGGGGAGGTCGTCCGGCCTACGCTGCTGTGGAACGACACGCGCTCGGCGCCGCAGGCCGAGCGGCTCGTCGCCGAGCAGGGCGGGGCGGCGGCGTGGGCCAAGGCGGTCGGCTCGGTGCCCGTCGCCTCGTTCACGGTGACGAAGCTCGCCTGGCTCGCGGAGCACGAACCCGACGCCGCCGCCCGCGTCGCCGGCGTCGCCCTGCCGCACGACTGGCTGACCTGGCGCCTGCGGGGGACGTCGGGGCTGGACGCGCTCGTCACCGACCGCGGCGACGCCTCCGGCACCGGCTACTGGTCCCCCGCCGCGGGCGAGTACCGCCGCGACCTGCTGACCGCAGCCCTGGGCCACGACGCCGTGCTTCCCCGCGTGCTCGCACCGTCGGAGTCCGCGGGGCGCACGGCGGTCGCCGGGGTGAGCGAGGGCGCCCTGGTCGGACCGGGCACCGGCGACAACATGGCGGCCGCGCTCGGGCTGCAGGCGAGGTCCGGCGACGTGATCGTGTCCGTCGGCACGTCCGGCGTCGTCTCCGCGGTCGCCCCGGTGCCCGCGGCGGACGACAGCGGCATCGTGGCCGGCTTCGCCGACGCCACCGGCCGCTTCCTCCCCCTGGTCTGCACGCTCAACGCGGCCCGCGTGCTCGACGCCACGGCACGCCTGCTGGGCGTGGACCTGTCCACTCTCAGCGACCTCGCACTGTCCGCTCCGGCGGGCGCAGGCGGACTCGTGCTCGTCCCCTACCTCGAGGGTGAGCGGACCCCCAACCGCCCCGACGCCACCGGCGCCCTGCACGGCCTGCAGCTCTCCACCGCGACGCCCGAGCACGTCGCACGGGCGGCTGTCGAGGGCCTGCTCTGCGGGCTCGCGGACGGGCTCGACGCCCTCGAGCAGCACGGCGCCACCATCGAGCGCGTCCTGCTCGTCGGAGGCGGCGCGCGCTCGGAGGCGCTGCGCCGGGTCGCTCCGGGCGTCCTCGGGCGTCCCGTGCTCGCGCCCCCGCCCGGGGAGTACGTCGCGGACGGCGCGGCGCTGCAGGCGGCCTGGGTGCTCGTGGGTGGCGAGGAGCCGCCGGCATGGCCGCTCGCCGAGGGCCGCAGCTACGAGGCCGACCCGACCCCCGAGGTCCGCGCCCGGTACGCCGAGGTCCGGGACATGACGGCGTCTCGGCCGAACAGCTCAGGGGCATGACCGTCCGTCATTGTCGTTACGCGCAAAGCGTCGACATGGCGCAGACGCGCTCATTAGGGTGCGTGCCATGCCTGTTCCGCTCCCGGCTGCGCTCGCGCCCGGCTTGAGCGATCACCTCTGCCACGCCTATGCCGGCGTGGACGAGTTGCGACGACAGGCGGGACCTTACCTGCTCGACGGCGTCGCGCTCGGTCAGCGCCCGCTCGTGGTCGCACCGGCGCGAGAGCTCGCACTCGCCCACGAGATCGCCACGTCGGCGACCGCTGCCGCGAGCGACGGCACGACGGTCGGCGTCGCCGAGCTCGGTCAGGTCCTCGGTTCGGGTTCGATCGACGCCGGAGCGGCTCTGCAGGCGCTCGACGGTGCACTGTCCCGCGCCCTCGACGCCGGCCACTCCGGGCTGCGCGTCGTCGCGCTCCTCACGCACATCGCCACCGAGCCGTTCCTGCGTCAGTCGTGGGCCACGTGGGAGCACGCCGTCGGTCAGTGGCAGTCGCTGCGACCGGTCGCCTCGGCATGCTGCTTCGACCGGGGGGTCCTCGGTGACAAGGCCGTCCAGGAGCTGGCCTGCCTGCATCCGCGCGTGCTGACCACCGGGGCCCCGGTGCCGTTCCGGCTGTACTTCCGGGGCGGCCAGCTCGTGCTCGAGGGCGAGGTCGACTCGTTCAGCACCCCGCTGCTGGCCTCCGCCGTCACGCACGTCGACGCCACCCCGGGTGAGCGCGTCGTGATCGACGCCCGGGGCTTGACGTTCCTCAACCATCGCGGGCTCACGACCCTCGTCGACGGTCTCGCCCGCCGCTCCGGCGGCGTGACCCTGCTCGGCGGGCCCGCGCTGGTGCGGCGGATGTGCGTGGGACTCGGCATCCCGGAGGACGTGATCGACGTCCTCCCTTGCCCCTGGTGAGGTGGTCGTCCTGATCCCGCGGCTCCGCTCGGTGCTCCGGCAGTGCGGCTGGATGCCCGTCCTCGGCGCCCGGGCCTTACCCTGACTCGGTGAGTCTCCCCGTCGCCCTCGGCATGCCAGCGGTGCGCCGCACGCCGGCCGCGCCCGCGGGGCTGCCCGGCGAGCGACCGGCGGACCCCCGGCTCGTCGACCGGTTCGGCCGGGTCGCCACGGACCTTCGGGTCAGCCTCACGGACCGCTGCAACCTGCGCTGCTCGTACTGCATGCCGGCGGAGGGCCTGGACTGGCTGCCCGACGACCGCCTCCTCACCGACGACGAGGTCGTCCGGCTCATCACCGTCGCCGTCGAACGTCTCGGCGTCGAGGAGATCCGCTTCACCGGCGGCGAGCCGCTGCTGCGGCGCGGCCTGGAGAAGATCCTCGGCGCCACCGTCCAGCTGCGGACCGCCTCCGGTGAGCCGCCGCAGACGGCCTTGACGACGAACGCACTCGGCCTCACGCGGCGCGCCCGCGCCCTCGCCGACGCCGGGCTGCACAGGGTCAACGTCTCCGTCGACACCCTCGACCGCGAGCGGTTCGCGCAGATCACCCATCGCGACCGGCTGCCCGACGTGCTCGCCGGTATGCGCGCGGCCGCCGACGCCGGGCTCACCCCGATCAAGCTCAACGCCGTGCTCCTGCGGGGCGTGAACGACGACGAGGCGGTGCCGCTCGTCCGGTTCGCCCTCGAGCACGGGTACGAGCTGCGGTTCATCGAGCAGATGCCGCTCGACCCGCAGGGGGCCTGGAACCGCGACGAGATGATCACGGCGGCGGAGATCCTCGCCCGTCTCGAGGCCGAGCTCGACCTGACGCCCGCCGACCCCGCCACCCGCGGCGCCGCACCCGCGGAGACCTGGCTCGTCACCGACGGCGACCGCACCGGTCGCGTCGGGATCGTCGCCTCCGTCACCCGCCCGTTCTGCGGCGACTGTGACCGCACCCGCCTCACCGCCGACGGTCAGGTCCGCAACTGCCTGTTCGCCAACGGCGAGACGGACCTGCGCGGGCTGATCCGTGAGGGGGCCGACGACGAGGCGCTCGCCCGGGCCTGGCGTGCGGACATGTGGGCGAAGCGGCCCGGCCACGGCATCGACGACCCGTCCTTCCTGCGGCCGGCCCGCCCGATGAGCGCGATCGGGGGCTGACGTGACGCTGGTCGTGAGGTACTTCGCCGGCGCCCGCGCCGCCGCCGGACTCGACGAGGAGACGGTGGAGGTCCCGGACGCCGCGACCGTCGACGCCCTCGCCGGCGCGCTCGCCGATCGGCACGGTCCGGCGCTCGCCCGGGTGCTCGCCGCGAGCACCTTCCTCGTCGACGAGGTGCCCGGCGGCCGCGACCGGCCGCTTCACGGCGCTCTCCACGTCGACGTCCTGCCGCCCTTCGCGGGCGGCTGATCGCTCTCGAGAGCGGGGCCCCTCCTACGGGCAGGCCACCCACTCCTGCGTGCCGTCGCCGAAGACCTGGCGCTTCCACACGGGCAGCCGCGCCTTGACCTCGTCGACGAGCAGGGCGGCCGCAGCGAACGCCTCCTGGCGGTGCGCCGCCGACACCGCGACGACGAGGGCGGCGTCCCCGATCTGCAGCGGCCCGACCCGGTGGGCCACCGCCAGGGCGTCGACCTCGGTGCGCGCGGCCACGTCCGCCGCGACGTCCTCGAGCACCGCCTGAGCGCTCGGGTGCCCCTCGTACTCGATCATGGTCACGGCGCGCCCGCCGTCGTGGTCGCGGACGACGCCCGCGAAGCTCACGACGGCGCCGGCCGCGGCGTCGGCGACGAGTCGCTCGAGCTCGCCCACGTCCACGGGGTCGGTCGTCACCAGCACCCGCTCCACCCGGCGGGCCGGCGGCAGCGCCCGTGAGGAGTCCCGGGCCCGGACCGGGCTCGCGTCGCCGGACAGTGTGGTCATGGGCCCACGATAGGCGGCACCGCGACGAGCGCCGCTCGCGTGTCGACGTCGACCCCGCTGCCGACGTCGCCGCACTCGACCAGGCGCACCGGGCGTCCGCTGAGGTAGTCGCGCGCCCCGGCGTCCCCGCGGGCGGCGGCGCGCACCCCGGCCCAGTGGGCACGCCCGAGCAGCACGGGGTGGCCGGGGACGCCGTCGAAGGCCGCGCGCGCGAGCACGGCGGGGCCCGCCCCGGCCTCGGTCAGCACACGGCGCACGACCGCCGTCGTCATGCCCGGCGTGTCGACGAGGGCGACGAGGGCGGCGTCCGGGACCTCGGCGCGTGCCGCGAGCGCGACCAGGCCGGCGCGCAGCGACGCGCCCATGCCCTCGTTCCACCCGGCGGCCTCGACGACGTCGGCCGCGGGCACCAGGTCCGACGGCACGAGCGCGGCGACGTCCGAGGCGCGCGCGCCGACGACCACGACGACCGGCGCGCAGCCGGCGGCGACCAGCCTGCGCGCAGCCCGCTCGACCCACGGGGTCCCGGAGGCGTCGCGGAGCAGGGCCTTGGGGGCGCCGAGCCGGCGTCCGGCGCCGGCGGCGAGCAGCAGTGCAGCCACCCGAGGGGGCGTAACGGGCACCTACCCAGCGTAGACGCGCCGGACGCACCTGTGCCGTTCTCGCCGGACCGCTCCCGCCCAGGCGCTACCGTGCACCGGGCAACCCCGGCGCCGCTCGGCGCGTCAGAGGGCCGTGGATCCGGCGCATCGGGGCCAGGACGCCACACCGAGGGGAGGGACGCAGATGGAGCGGGGAGCGTCGGCGGTGCTCGCGGCACGAGGCGCGCAGGCAGGGGGGACGGGCGACGTCCGGCGCGCGACACCGAGGGCACGACGGCGCGTGGGCACCGCTCTCGCGGGCCTCCGCGACACCTGCGCCCTCGCGTGCGTCGCACTGCTCGGGTGCCTCGCCCTCGTCGCCCTCGGCACCGTCGCCAGCCTGCTCTGGATGCTGGTCGCCGAGCGCTGAGCTCACCGCCCCCGCCGAGGTCACTCCGGGTCCGGGTCCAGGCTCGGCACCGTGAGCCCGATGTCGGCGAGCGCGGCGGTGCGGGCCAGCCGGGTCTCCTCCTCCTGCGTGAGGAGGTGGGCGAACTCGGCCAGCGCCGACGGGTCGGGGATGTCGGTGAGGTCTTCGACGAAGCGCGCCACGGCGCGAACGGCGTCCACGTGGGCGCGGGCCGTGTCGGCGGCCCGGTGCAGGGCCTCGCGGTCCGCGGGGTTCTCGGTCACGCCGCACAGCTTGACGTCTCCCGGTCGGGGACGCACGGGCAGGGCCCGGGCGAGCCGAAGGGGCGGCTCCCGTGAGGGAGCCGCCCCTTCGTCGTACTGCGGACGATCCGATCCGGAGGGGATCAGAAGTCCATGCCACCGCCCATGTCGCCGCCCGGCGCGGCCGGGGCCGCCTTCTCGGGCTTGTCGGCGACGACGGCCTCGGTGGTGAGGAACAGACCAGCGATGCTCGCCGCGTTCTGCAGCGCCGAACGCGTCACCTTGGCGGGGTCGATGATGCCCGCGCCGATGAGGTCGACGTACTCGCCGGTCGCGGCGTTCAGGCCGTGACCGGCCTCGAGCCCGCGCACCTTCTCGACCACGACGCCGCCCTCGAGGCCGGCGTTGACGGCGATCTGCTTGAGCGGAGCCTCGAGCGCGACCTTGACGATGTTCGCGCCGGTCGCCTCGTCACCCTCGACCTGGAGCTTCTCGAAGGCGCTCTTGGACGCCTGGAGCAGGGCCACGCCGCCACCGGCGACGATGCCCTCCTCGACCGCGGCCTTGGCGTTGCGGACCGCGTCCTCGATGCGGTGCTTGCGCTCCTTGAGCTCGACCTCGGTGGCCGCGCCGGCGCGGATGACGGCGACGCCGCCGGCCAGCTTGGCGAGGCGCTCCTGGAGCTTCTCGCGGTCGTAGTCGGAGTCCGACTTCTCGATCTCGGCGCGGATCTGGTTCACCCGGCCGGAGATCTGCTCGGCGTCACCGGCACCCTCGACGATCGTCGTCTCGTCCTTGGTGACGACGACCTTGCGGGCGCGGCCGAGCAGGTCGAGGCTCGTGTTCTCGAGCTTGAGGCCGACCTCCTCGGAGATGACCTGGCCGCCGGTGAGGATCGCGATGTCCTGCAGCATCGCCTTGCGGCGGTCGCCGAAGCCGGGCGCCTTGACGGCGACCGAGCGGAACGTGCCGCGGATCTTGTTCACGACGAGCGTGGACAGCGCCTCGCCGTCGACGTCCTCGGAGATGATCAGCAGCGGCTTGCCG
>DASQJO010000478.1:0-6337 GCA_035630955.1 Kineosporiaceae bacterium | reverse complement strand
GCTCCCGACCAGACCGCGCCCGACCAGGTCTTGCCCGACCACGTCTTGCCCGACCACGTCTTGCCCGACCAGGTCTTCCCCGACCAGGTCTTGCCCGACCACGTCTTGCCGGCGACCGTCACCGTGTCGCCCGCGAAGGAGCCGGCGTTCCACTGGGTGCCGTTGAAGAAGCCGTCGGCCGACCAGGCCGACCGGTTCGCGGCCGCGCTCGCCATGGCCGAGCCGTGCCACTGCCCGCCGAAGATGTCGAGCTCCCCGTTGAGGGGAACGCCGTCCATCGTCAGGTTGAACCCGTTGCGGGCGGACTCGAGGCTGCCGTCGCCGAGGCCGGCCTGCCACGTCTGCGCCGAGTTGACCGGTGTGAAGGCCGAGGCACCGCTGAGGTTGACCTCCCCGGATCCCTGACCCGTGGCCGGCTGGCCGGGCAGCACCCGCGCCGTGGCCTTGAGGGCCTGCTTGACGTCGTCCGGCGTGAGCCTCGGCCGCTGCTGCAGGAGCAGGGCGACGCCGCCGCTGACGACGGCCGCCGCCTGCGAGGTGCCGCTCCCGCGGAGGAAGCCGTTGCCGACCACGGCACCCGGGTAGGTCGTGATCAGGCCCGAGCCGGGGACGCCGGGGGCGACGATGCCGACACCGGGGGCGACGACGTCGATGCCCCTGCTGCCCCAGTTGCCGCCCTGCCTGGCGGAGAAGTCCGGGATGGTGTCGTCGGAGGTGCCGTCGGTGCCCTTCGTGTCCGCCGCGCCGACGGCCAGGACGAAGGGGTTGTAGGCGGGGTTGGCGATGCCGGGCGTCGTGGCGCCCTCGTTGCCGGCCGACGCGACGACGACGATGCCGTTCCTCCAGGCGACCTCGGCGGCCCAGCTCAGCGGGTCGATCTGCGCGCTCTGCGGACTCATGGTGCCGAACGAGAGGTTGAGGACCCGGATGTTCAGCCCGTTCGCGGCCTTGTTCTGGACCACCCAGTCCACGGCGGCAATGATCTGCGAGACGTCGACGGCGCCGTCGTGGTCGGCCACCTTCACCTCGACGAGGCGGGCGTCCGGGGCCATTCCGTAGAAGTTGGTCGTGTCGGCGGCGTACTGGGTGCCGGAGCCCTTGGCGATCTCGCGGCCGGCGATGATCCCGCCCATGTGCGTGCCGTGCCCGTAGGTGTCGAGGTAGCGCAGGTCGGGGTCCTGCGACTCGAACGACAGGTCGGGGCCGACGACGACCTTGGCGGCGTCCGACAGCGCGCGCACCGGTGCGACCCCGGAGTCGACGAGCGCGACGTCCACGCCTGCGCCCGTGATGCCCGACTTCCACAGGCTCTGGGCCCCGGTGAGCCGGGTCACGTTGGTCATCGACCCGCTCTGCGACGACGGGCTGAAGCCGAGGGAGGCGGTCCGCATCCGCTGGTCGGCGACCACGGCGCGGACGCCGGGCAGACCGCTGAGGGCACCGGCCATCGACGGGGGCAGGAGGACGACGGCCGTGTGCAGCGCGTGCTGCTCGCCGAGCAGCCGGCCGCCGACGGCCTCGACGGCGGCGCGCAGCCCGGTGCTCGCGGCGTCCTCCCCTGCCGCGAGCCGGACGACGTACCGCCCGGTCGCGGCCGAGGGAGCCGACGACGCCGTTCCGGCGGACGCGGGCGCGGGGCCGTGGTCGGCGGCGTCCGCCGCGCCCTGTACCCCGAGGCCGGACAGCGCGGCGACGAGCGCGCCGGCGGTGACCGCGAGGGTCGATCGGGCGCGTCGTGCCCGACCGGACGGACGGCTGCTGGGTTCCACGGGGTCCTCCTGTCGCATCGCTTTCCGTCCTCATTGGATGACGGAAAGTGACACAGCGGGAACCCGGGCGGCGGCCCTCCACCCGGGCGGAGCACCCGCTCCCCGAACGGAGTGACCGGGCCGTGGGCGGAGCGCCCGTCAGCGGTGGCGGCGGCGCATCCGGCCCCCGGCGAACCACTCGACCAGACGCAGCGGCAGGTGCCGCTGGGCGACGACGGCGAGCTTGTAGAGCCGCCCGGGGACGCTGATCGACCGTCCGCGCTCCACGTCCCGCAGGCACTGCGCGACGAGCTCGTCGGCGTCCAGCCACACCCACTCGGGCAGCCGCTCCATCCGGATCCCGGCCCGCCCGTGGAACTCGGTGTGCACGTACCCCGGACACAGAGCCGTGGCGGTCACGCCGCTGCCGCGCAGCTCGGCCGCGAGCGACATGGTGAAGGTGGTCGCCCAGGCCTTGGCCGCAGAGTACGTGCCGCCGGGCAGGAAGCCCGCGACCGACGACACCGTGACGACGGCGCCCCGGCCGCGCTCGACCATGCCCGGCGTCGCCGCCGCGCTGAGCACGAGCACCGCCCGCACCAGGACGTCGAGGAGCCGCTCCTCCGCCGCGACGTCGCCTCCGACGAACCACTGCTTGACCGCGAAGCCGGCGTTGTTGACGAGCATGCCGACCGGCCGGGCGCCGTCGCGGAGCCGCTCGGCGACGGTCTCGAGCTGGGCCCGGTCCACGAGGTCGGCGACGAGGACCTCGACGTCCACGCCGTGCTCGGCGCGCAGCGCCGCGGCGACCGCCTCCAGGCGTTCGGCGTCCCGGGCGACCAGCACGAGATCGGTGCCGCGGGCGGCGAGGGCCCGCGCGAAGGCGTTCCCGATGCCGGCCGTGGCGCCGGTCACGAGGGCGATCTGGTTCGAGGTAGGCATGCGCCTGCCTATCGCGGTGTCATCATCAGCGGCAAACGGCGGGCACCCGTCGCCGGCGCCGGGCAGGGAGTGGATGACCGTGTGGGCCGATGTCGCCCTCGTGCTGGCGTTCGTCGTGCTGGGCGGGGTCTTCGCGGCCGCGGAGATGGCGCTGGTGTCGCTCCGGCCGGGTCAGGTCTCACGGCTGGCACAGCAGGGACGCCGAGGGCGCAAGGTCGCCGACCTCGTCGACGACCCCAACCGGTTCCTCTCCGCGGTGCAGATCGGCGTGACGCTGGCCGGCTTCTTCTCCTCGGCGGTGGGCGCCGTCACGCTGGCCGAGCCGGTCGCGACGCTGCTCGAGGACGCCGGTCTCGCGCCGTCGCTCGCGGGATCGGTCGCGCTGGTGGCGGTCACCGTCGTCGTCGCGTACGTGTCGCTCGTGCTCGGGGAGCTCGCGCCGAAGCGCATCGCCCTGCAGCGGGCCGAGGGCGTGGCCACCGCGGCCGCCGTCCCCATCGACTTCCTCGCCCGGCTCGCCCGGCCGCTGATCTGGCTCCTCGGCCGGAGCAGCGACGTCGTCGTCCGGCTCACCGGCGGCGACCCGGAGCAGGGCCGCGAGGTGGTCACCGAGGAGGAGCTGCGCGACCTGGTGGCCTCGAACACCGAGCTGACCCTGGACGAGCGGCGCCTCATCGCCGAGGTGCTCGACGCCGGCGACCGGCCCATCCGGGAGGTCATGATCCCGCGGCTCGACGTCAGCGCCCTCCAGCAGGACCTCACGCTGCCCGAGGCCGTCGAGGCCACCAGCGGCCGCCCGTTCTCGCGCTATCCGGTGGTCGACGGGAGCCTGGACGACGTCGTCGGGTTCGTGCACCTGCGCGACCTGCTGACGGCGCCCGACCCCGGCGTCCACGTCGGGGCGCTCGCGCGGCCGGTGCTCCGGCTGCCCGACAGCCGGCGCGCGCTCCCGGCGCTCGCGGAGATGCGGCGGCGGGGCGCGCACCTGGCCGTCGTGATGGACGAGTACGGCGGCAGCGCGGGCATCGTCACCCTCGAGGACCTGATCGAGGAGCTGATCGGCGACATCACCGACGAGTTCGACGTCGCGGGCCGGGACGCCGGGGGCGACGGGGCGGACTCCGGCGACGACGACGGCACCCCGCCGGAGCTGCCGGCCGAGCCCGTCGAGGCGCAGCTGCGGCTCGGCGAGTTCGCCGACGAGACCGGCGTCGTCCTGCCCGCGGGCCCCTACGACACCGCGGCGGGCTGGTTCGTCCGTGAGCTGGGGCGGATCCCGCGGGAGGGCGACGCGGCGGTGCTCGAGGACGAGCGGTTCGGGCCCGTGCGCCTCGTCGTCGAGCGCATGCGCGGACGCCGTGTGGAGGCGCTGCGGCTGGAGCGCGTCGAGCCGGCCGAGCCGGTCGAGACGGTCGAGACGGCCCCGGAGTAGCCTCGACGGTCGTGCGCCTGGCCACCTGGAACGTCAACTCGATCCGTGCCCGCGTCGACCGCGTCGCCGCCTGGCTGCAGCGCAGCGACATCGACGTCCTCGCCATTCAGGAGACCAAGAGCCGCGACGAGCAGTTCCCCTACGACACGTTCAAGCAGGCCGGCTACGAGGTCGCCCACCTCGGCACCTCGCAGTGGAACGGCGTGGCGATCGCCTCCCGGGTCGGGATCACGGACGTCGAGCAGGGCTTCCCGGGCATGCCCGCGTGGGGCGAGCCGCCGCTCGAGGAGACCCGGGCACTGGGCGCGACGTGCGGCGGCGTCCGGGTCTGGAGCCTCTACGTGCCGAACGGGCGGAGCCTGGCCGACCCCCATCTGCAGTACAAGCTGCAGTGGCTCGACGCACTGCGGATCGCCGGCGCAGGCTGGCTCGCCGCCGACCCGGACGCGCAGGTCGCGCTGTGCGGGGACTGGAACATCGCCCCGCGCGACGAGGACGTCTGGGACATGCGCGTCTTCGCCACCAGCACCCACGTGTCGCCGCCCGAGCGGGCGGCGTTCCGGGCCGTCGTCGAGGCGGGGTTCGCGGACGTCGTCCGCCCGTACACGCCCGGCGAGTTCACGTACTGGGACTACACGCAGCTGCGCTTCCCCCGCCGTGAGGGCATGCGGATCGACTTCGTGCTCGCGTCGCCCGCGCTCGTGGCCCGCGTCTCCGGCGCGCTCATCGACCGGCAGGAGCGCAAGGGCAAAGGCGCCAGCGATCACGCCCCCGTCGTCGTCGACCTCGCCTGAGCCCCGCACCCCGCGTGCTCACCTTCTGCGGCGTTGCTCAGGGTGTGCTGCCTGTGTACCGGTACAGAGGAAGCACTGGCTGAGCAACGCCGCACTGGGTGAGCACGGGGTGAGCACTGGGGGGTCAGGAGGCGGGTTCGAGGTCGACGACCTGGTCGGCGGCGTCGACCAGGACGGGGTCGTGCGAGGCCACGAGCAGCCCGGTCCCCTCGCGCGCCGCGGCGAGCAGCACCCGGACGAGCCGCTCGGCCGACGACTCGTCGAGCTGCGACGACGGCTCGTCGAGCACGACGAGGCGGGCGCCGACGCCGAGCGCGCGGGCCACGGCGACGCGCTGGCGCTCCCCGCCGGAGAGCATCCGGACCGGCCGGTGCCGCAGGGCGTGCAGGTCGAGCGCCTCGAGCCGGCCCAGGTCGCCGTCCGGGTCGGGCGGCAGGCCGCGGACGGCGCGCGCGATCTCCAGGTTCGTGACCGCGTCCGACGTCTCGGCCAGGTGCACGGACTGCCCCACCACGGCCGCGTTCTCGCGCCGCACCCGGGCCAGCCCGGTCCGGTCGAGCCCCGTGAGGTCGACGCCGCCGAGCTCGACGCGCCCGGCGTCCGCGCGCTCGAGCCCGACGAGCACACGCAGCAGCGTGCTCTTGCCGGCCCCCGACCGCCCCCGGACGACGGTCAGCGCCCCGGCCGGCACGTCGAGATCGAGGCTCGCCAGCACGACACGCTCCCCGAAGGCCTTGCTGACCCCCTTGAGCGCGGCCACGGATCCGGTCGCGACGGCGCCGGGCGCCGGGGGCAGGTCCGGCGGCTCCTCGGGCGGCGGCGCGGGCGGCCCGGCGGGGACGAGCGTGACGCCGTCCGCCGCCTCCACCGCGCGGACGGCGGTGGTCGAGGGGCGGACGGGCTCGGGCAGCCGCAGCCAGCCGCGGTCGTCGACGACCAGCAGCTCCTCCCCGCCCGGCTCCCATGTCTCGCTGAGCCGGCCGTCGCGGATCCGGACGACGCGGTCGGCGATCCGGCCCGCCCGCCGGTCGTGGCTGACGAGCACCAGCGCGGCGCCGGCGGCCGCGCAGGCGGCGGCAAGGGCGTCGTAGACGAGCTCGGCGTTGACGGCGTCCAGCTCGCCGCTCGGCTCGTCGGCGAGCACGAGCGAGGGGCCGTGCGCGAGCGCGGCGGCGACCGCGACCCGCTGGGCCTCGCCGCCGGAGAGCGTGACGACCCCGCGACCGGCGAGGTGACCCGCGCCGACGGCGTCCAGCGCCTGCCGGCCACGATCCCGCGCGGCGGCGGCGTCGGCACCGGCGAGCCGCTGCTGCAGCGCCACGTTGTCGAGCACGTCGAGCTCCGGGCGCAGCGTGCGGGCGGTGTGCTGGTCCACCCAGCCCAGCCGCTCGGCCCGCCAGTGCGCGGCCGCCGCCCGGTTC
>DASQJO010000477.1:0-1927 GCA_035630955.1 Kineosporiaceae bacterium | reverse complement strand
TGGCCAGCGACGTCGACAACCCCCTGCTCGGGCCGCACGGCGCCGCGGCGGTGTACGGCCCTCAGAAGGGAGCCACGGCGGCGGACGTCGTGCGGCTCGACGCCGCACTGGCCCGCTGGTCCGCCGCGATGGCGAGCGCGTGCGGCATCCGGCCCGGTGCCCACGGCCACCCCGCCGCGGACCTCGAGGGGGCGGGCGCGGCGGGCGGCGTCGGCTTCGCCGCCCTGGCGGCGCTGAGGGCCCGAACCCGGCCAGGGATCGATGTCCTGCTCGAGATCACCCGGCTGCGCGCCCTGCTGCCGGGTGCGCGGCTCGTCGTCACCGGGGAGGGATCGCTCGACGCCCAGACCCTGCACGGCAAGGCGCCGGCCGGGGTGGCCGCGGCCGCCGCCGTCGCCGGCGTCCCGGTGGTCGCTGTCGCCGGCCGCTGCCTGCTGACCGCCGACGAGCTCGGCGCAGCGGGCATCAGCGCCGCCTACGCCCTGAGCGACCTGGAGCCCGACGTGCGCCGGTCCATGGCCGAGGCCGGGCCGCTCCTGCGCCGGCTGGCCGGTGCGCTCGCCCGGGACTGGCTGCTGGAGAGGACGACCTCATGACTGCGGTTCCGCTGTTCGTCAACGGCGAGGGCATGCGTGGTGGCGCGGTGCACGCGAACATCGCGGGCTACCCGTTCCTGGGGCATGCACGGACGGCGCCCCGGTACAGGTTCTATTCCGTCGGCGACCGCTTCCCCGCGCTCTGGCCGGTCAGCGAGGGCGGGGTGTCCGTCCCCGGTGAGCTCTACGAGGTGCCGTTGGCGGTGATCCGGGACAGGTTCATGCCGAACGAGCCGGCCGAGCTGGAGCTGGGGGTGATCGAACTCGCCGACGGCGCGGCGGCCCTCGCCGTCGTGCTGCGGCGGGACGCCCGCGGGGGGCCGGGACTGGTGGACATCTCGGACGCCGACGGCTGGCGGGCCTACCGCGGGGGACGTGGCCCCCAGGCGGCGGTCCAGGGGGAGGCTTCGTGAGACAGCTGGATCTCGTCGTCCGCGGCCCGCGCGTCGTCACGTCCGCGGGAGAGGTCCCCCGCAGCATCGGGGTCGCCGACGGGCGCATCGTCGCGATCGAGCCCCTGGATTCGGACCTCACCGGCGACCGGGTGGTCGAGCTCGGCGACGACGTCGTGCTGCTGCCCGGTCTCGTCGACACACACGTCCACATCAACGAGCCGGGCCGCACCGAGTGGGAGGGCTTCGCCACCGCCACCCGTGCCGGCGCTGCCGGCGGCATCACGACGATCATCGACATGCCACTCAACTGCATTCCCCCCACCGTCGATGTCTCGGCGCTGGAGATCAAGCGGAAGGTCGCGGAGGGCCAGACCTACGTCGACCTCGGATTCTGGGGCGGAGCCATCCCCGGCAACCTCGACGAGCTGCGGGGGCTGCACGACGCGGGCGTCTTCGGCTTCAAGTGCTTCCTGCTCCACTCCGGGGTCGACGAGTTCCCGCACCTGGAGCCGGAGCAGCTGGAGGCGGCCATGCGAGAGGTCGCGTCCTTCGGCGCCCTCATGATCGTGCACGCCGAGGACAGCCACGCCATCGACCGGGCGGTCTCACCGCACGGGGAGGACTACGACGGCTTCCTGCGCTCGCGTCCCCGCGGTGCCGAGAATCTCGCCATCGCCCAGGTGATCGAGCTGGCCCGGTGGACCGGCGCACGCACCCACATCCTGCACCTGTCGAGCTCCGACGCGATCCCGATGATCCGCTCGGCCCGGCGCGACGGCGTGCGGCTGTCGGTCGAGACCTGCCCGCACTACCTGACGTTCACCGCGGAGGAGGTCCCCGACGGCGGCACGCAGTTCAAGTGCTGCCCGCCGATCCGGGAGGCGGAGAACCGGGAGCAGCTGTGGACGGGCCTCGCCGACGGAGACATCGACCTCG
>DASQJO010000476.1:0-6274 GCA_035630955.1 Kineosporiaceae bacterium | reverse complement strand
GAGCGTGACGTACCGGTGGCAGGCGCCCACGATGCGCGATCCGAGCGGGATCTCCTCCCCCGCCAGGCCGTCCGGGTGGCCGCTGCCGTCGACGTGCTCGAAGGCGGACCGGACCAGGCGGGCGACGGGGACCAGCGCGGGAGCCGCGGTGAGGATGCGCTCCGCGACGACCGGCTGGTTGCGGAGGAACGCGCGGTCGTTCTCGTCGAGGTCCCGGCGCTTGCGCAGGACGGCGTCCGGGATCGCCACGTGCCCGATGTCGCAGAGCTCGGCGGCCTGGACGGCGTGGTGGCTCTCCTCGGTGGACAGGCCCAGGTGCTCCGCGACCGACGCCACCAGCGCGGAGACGTCGCTGATGCGTGTGCGCAGCTCGGGGTTGCGCTCGTACAGGGCGTGCAGGAGGACGTCCTTGCTCTGCCGGTCGGCGGACCGGCGTCCGCTGCGCTTCTGGGCGTACATCCGCAGGTCGACCAGGCGGAGCGCCTCCTCCGGGTCCGCGGTCTCGGACGGGATGAAGATCGTGCCGTACGAGGCGTCGACGACGAAGCCCGTGCCGTGCTCGGTGAGCGCCCCCGTGGTGGCGGCGATCAGCGCATCGGCACCGTCCGGCCCCGCCGGCGCCAGCACGCAGAACTCGTCGCCGCCCAGGCGGTAGGCGCTCCCCTGGCCGGCGACCGCGGACGCGAGCGAGTGGCCCAGGCGTGCCAGCAGGTCGTCGCCGGCGCTGTGCCCGAACGCGTCGTTGTAGGCCTTGAAGCCGTTCAGGTCGAAGAGCATGAGCACCATCGGCCGCGACCGGGTCGCCGGGCGCAGCTGGACGCGCAGGTCCCGCATGAGCATCCGCCGGTTGCCGAGTCCCGTGAGCGGGTCGGTCATCGCGGCCGAGACCAGCTCACGGCGCGCCAGCAGGTCGAGGATCCCGGCGAGCATCAGCAGGAGCAGGGCGGCGACCACGACGCCGACGGACGTCGACCCGACACCGAAGAGGAGGCCGACCGGATCCGGCGAGACGGCGACCACGATCCAGCGGTTGGCGTTGCCCGACTCGGCCGTCAGCCGCTGGTACGCGGCGGGTCGTCCGTCGACGACCGTGCGGCCCTGGCCGCCCATGCCGATCAGGGAGCTGAAGCGGGGGTCGCCGGGACGTCCTGCGGGGTCGCCCGGGCGCTTCGGGGTCCGGCTGTCGAAGATGACGCGGCCGTCCGTGGCATCGACCACGGTGATGGGGTACTGGGCGGCTCGGGCGGCCGCCGCGCGGAAGCTCTCGACCGTCACCTCGAAGTGCAGGATCGCCGGCTTCGACCCGTCCGGGGTGTCCAAGGGGGTCGAGTTCGAGATGACCCAGTCCTTCGTGTCGGGCGAGACATACGGCCGCGCCTGGTAGACCCCGCCGATCGGGAGGGCGAAGGTCGGGGCGAAGAACGGGTTCCCGGCCTCGTCGTTCGACAGATCCTCCGGCTTCGCCCGGTCGCCCCGGACCGTGCGCGCCACCTCCGCTCCGCCGCGGTCGATGAAGCAGGCCTCGCCGATGCTGCCGGGGAACAGCGTCTCGAGGTACCCGAGGCCCTCGTCGATGCGCGCCATCAGGTCGGCGTCCCCCGTGATCTTCTGCAGCCGGGTGCCGGGCGTGGCGTAGAAGTCGGCGAAGGACGGGTTGTGGGCCGCCAGGAGCGTGAGGGCCCGGGCCCGGTGGAAGTAGTCCGTCAGGACCTCGGACTCCTCCGCGGCGGTGTGCGCGAGGCCGGCGTCGAGCGCGGCGCGAGCCTGGCTGCGCTGCGCCGCGCACGCGCCGATGCCCGCGGGCAGCAGGCACAGAGCCAGCAGCAGGGTGGCTGCCGAACCAGCACGGAATCGCATGGCGCCGCGGTCCTCTCAGTAGACGCCGAATCAGGACTCCTCTGTTCTCGGCGTCTCCTGACCCCAGCTTGACCGGACCAACCCAGATGGACGGCTCACCCGGGCGGACCGGAAGGAGTCCGGCGCGTCGCCCAGGCCCCGTAGATCCCCGTGGGGACGAGGGAGGCCAGGATCAGGGCCATCCCCCACCAGTACCCCGCGTGCGTGCCCGGCGCCGTGCGATGGGCGAGCAGGTCGACGAGCTCGAACGCCCCGAAGGCGGCGTAGGCGACTGCGGGCACGAGCATCCCCGCGAGGTCGCGAGCGCGGACGGCGAGGGCGATGGCCACGCCGAAGGAGAGGAGCCAGGCACCGATCACCATGGACGTCAGCGGGGTGACCGGCCACGGCCAGCCTGGGTGGTCCATCGCGATCGCCTCGTGCACCCTCGTGCCTCCGGCGTAGAGGACCGCGCCGACGGCCACCAGCGCGGCGCCCTGGACGACCAGCAGCACGGCCAGCGGAGCCGGCATCGGACGCGCCGGGAGGAGGCCCTTTCGCCGCCCCTGGCGCTCCTGCCGGACGACGACGGCGACACCGGCGAACGGGACGGCGAGGTAGACGACCAGCCAGACCCATGCGGCCAGCCGCGCCGTGCCGGTCTCCATCATGTGGAACCGGTGCAGGTGCAGCAGCGTGGGCACCAGGGTGAGGACGGTGAAGGCGGTCACGGTGACGACGGGCACCCGGACGGCGCTCCATCGGCGCTGAGCGAGCGCGAGGGCCGACAGGACGAAGCCCGCGGCGTAGGCGGCGCCGAGGAACGTCGCGTGCGCCCGGGACGGGATGCTCCAGGCGAAGAACGACTCGGTGCGGCCGCTCACGAGGCTGACGACGGCCAGCGCGGTGAACACCAGGAACGCGACGAGAAGCGCCCGGGTGCCGGCGAGGACGCGGTCGTCCCCGATCCGGGGGGCTGGGGACGGGACGGGAGTGCCCTGGTCCTCGTCGACGCGGGCGACCGGGGTCTCGGTGACCACGCCTGGTAGTGCGGGACCGGCGCCGGGCGGGCGGCGGTCGATGGTGACAGACATCCAAGTTCCTTCTGGTGGGCGCTCGGAAGGGGCACCACCATTCATCCACCGCTGCCCCTGCGGGCGGTTCGGGGAGAACTACCTAACCGGCGGCGCTACCTACCCATCTCGGCGCGACCCGACCCGGTACACAGGTCCGCGGCGGGTCGGGGGAACGCCCGGACGGCCGGCACGGTTCACTCAAGCGGACACAGCCCGCCCGCTGGGGCGGCGGCTGCACGGACACGTCGAGAAGGTCGGGATGGACGCCGGGAGGAACGAGCTGACGCCGGGTGACCGGTCGCCCGCCGTGCGCAGCACGCGGCAGAAGGCCGCGATCAACGCGGCCCTCGCGGGCTCCGACGAGTTCCTCACCGCTCAGGAGCTGCACGACCGGCTGCGGCACCAGGGCGAGCGCGTCGGCCTGGCCACCGTGTACAGGTCGCTGCAGGCGCTCAGCGACGCCGGCGAGGTCGACCAGCTCCGCACCGACGACGGCGAGACGGCCTACCGGCGCTGCTCCCGCGGGCACCACCACCACCTGGTCTGCCGCAACTGCGGCCGGACCGTGGAGGTGGAGGGCCCGGCGGTCGAGCACTGGGCCGACAAGGTCGCGCTCGCCCACGGTTTCACCGACGTCAGCCACACCTTGGAGATCTTCGGCCTCTGCTCGGCCTGCTCCGCCGCCCACTGACTCCCGATGACTGCCGCGCCGGCGCGGCGTCTATCGTGCGAGCCGGCCGCGAGCGGCCCCGACCGAAGGAGCAGCCATGCAGATCACGCTCATCGACTTCATGAGTCTCGACGGCGTCGTGCAGGCGCCGGGTGGTCCCGAGGAGGACACCGACGGCGATTTCGCCCACGGCGGCTGGTCGGCGCCGTACTTCGACGTCGAGGTCATGGGCACCGCGATCTTCGAGGCGCTCGACCGCGCCGACGCCCTGCTCTTCGGCCGCCGGACCTGGCGGGGCATGGCGAACGCGTGGCCCGGCCGCGCGGGCGACCCCTATGCCGACCGGATGAACGCCATCACCAAGTACGTCGCCTCGCGCAGCCTCACCGAGGACGACGTAGCCATCTGGTCGAACTCGCGGCTCCTCCCCGGGGACGACGCGATCGGCGCGATCCGCGGGCTCCGCGCGGACGACGGCGGCGAGCTGCACGTCTGGGGCAGCTCCGACCTCGCGCGTCAGCTCGTCGAGCAGGACCTCGTCGACGAGTACATGCTCCTCGTCGAGCCGATCCTGCTGGGCGGCGGCAAGCGGATCTTCCCCGAGACCGGGCTCGCCCGGCCCCTGGAGCTCGTCTCGGTCACCCCCGCGAAGACCGGCGTCCTCGTCTGCACCTACCGCCCCGCCGGCCGCTGACGCTGTGCTCAGCTGATGCGGCGTTGCCCAGCGAATGCGGGTTTCGCCGCCGCGAAAAGCCGCATCTGCTGAGCATCGCCGCATTCACGGAGCACGGAGAGGCGGGAGGGTCACCAGCCGGTAGGGAGCGGGCGGCCCTCCTCGAAGCCGGCGCCGGACTGGACGCCGACCACGGCGCGCTCGGCGAACTCCGCCAGCGTGGTCGCCCCGACGTACGTGCAGGCGCTCCGCACGCCGGACGTGACGTGGTCGAGCAGGTCCTCGACGCCGGGTCGCCGGGGGTCGAGGTACATCCGCGACGTCGAGATGCCCTCCTCGAACAGCCCCTTGCGGGCGCGCTCGAAGGGGCTGTCGGCGGCGGCCCGGGCCGCGACCGCCCGCGACGACGCCATGCCGAAGCTCTCCTTGTAGGCGCGGCCCTGCTCGTCGAGCATCAGGTCGCCGGGGCTCTCGTGCGTCCCGGCGAACCAGGACCCGATCATCACCTGTGAGGCGCCGGCCGCAAGCGCGAGCGCGACGTCCCGGGGGTGCCGCACGCCGCCGTCCGCCCAGACGTGCCGCCCCAGCTCGCGGGCCGCTCCCGCGCACTCGAGCACGGCGGAGAACTGCGGCCGGCCGACCGCGGTCATCATCCGGGTGGTGCACATGGCGCCCGGCCCGACGCCGACCTTGACGATGTCCGCGCCCGCGGCGACGAGGTCACGGACACCGGCCGCCGTCACCACGTTGCCCGCGACGACGGGCACCGACGGGTCGACCTTGCGGACGATCCGCAGCGCCTCGAGCATCCGCTCCTGGTGGCCGTGCGCGGTGTCGACGACGAGCACGTCGGCCCCGGCCTCGAGGACGCCGACGGCCTTCGCCTCGACGTCGCCGTTGATGCCGATCGCGACGCCGATGCGCAGCCTGCCTCCCGCGTCCACGGCGGGCGCGTAGATCGTGGAGCGGAGCGCGCCCGTGCGCGTGAGCACCCCGGCCAGCCGCCCGTCGTGCACGACGGGCGCGACGCGGCGGCGCGCGGCGTGCAGCGCGTCGAACGCCTGCCGCAGGCCCGACGGGCTCTCCACCAGCGACGCCTCGAGGGTGAGCGGCTGGGGCGACATCACCCCGTGCAGCTGGGTGAAGCGGTCCACGCCCTGGCAGTCCGCCTCCGTCACTATGCCGACGGGGCGCTGCTCGCGGTCGACGACGACGACGGCGCCGTGCGCGCGCTTCGGGAGCAGGTGCAGCGCGTCGATGACGGTGTCCTCGGGCCCTAGCGTCACGGGTGTGTCGAGCACCGGGGAGGACGCCTTGACCCGCGCCACGACGTCCGCCACGACGTCGAGCGGCACGTCCTGCGGCAGGACGCCGATGCCGCCGCGGCGGGCCATCGTCTCGGCCATCCGGCGGCCCGTGACGGCGGTCATGTTGGCGGCGACGAGCGGGATCGTCGTCCCGGTACCGTCGGCGGCGGAGAGGTCGACGTCCAACCGCGAGGCGACGGTCGAGTGGCTGGGGACGAGGAAGACGTCGGCGTAGGTGAGGTCGCGGGACGCGGCCGACTCGGGACGCAGGAACTGCACAGGAAGACTCTCGAGACCTTCGGGAGACGGGACAGGGCCAACGGACAAGGATCGCACGCGCATGGGCTCCACCCCCAATCCGGCGGGCTACTCCGGTACGCCACTGCCCCGCAAGCTGGGCGTGAGGCCCGGCTCGCGCGTGCTGGTCCTGGACGCGCCCGCGGGCTTCGACCTCGGCGTGAGCGCCGCGACGACCCTGGACGGCGGTCCGTTCGACGTGCTGCTCCTCTTCTGCCCGGACTCCGCCGCGATGGCCGCCGTCCTGCCCGCCGCGATGGAGCGGACGGCGACGGGCGGGCGCTGCTGGGTGGCGTGGCCGAAGCGGGCGTCGAAGGTGCCGACCGACCTCACCGAGGACGTGGTGCGGGACGCGGCGCTCGCCGTCGGGTGGGTCGACGTCAAGGTCGCGGCCGTAGATCACGTATGGTCGGGT
>DASQJO010000475.1:0-6176 GCA_035630955.1 Kineosporiaceae bacterium | reverse complement strand
CGGGGCGCGGTGCGCAAGCCCGGCACGAAGAAGGGCCCGATCGTCGGCACGGGCGGCCAGAAGTCGCGCGGCCTGCAGGGCAAGGGCCCGACGCCGAAGGCCACCGAGCGCAAGGGACATCCCGCGGCGCGTGCCGCGTCGGCGGCCGCGCGCCGCGGTGGTTCCGGGCAGCAGAGCGCGCAGCAGAAGCCGCAGCGCGGGAAGAGGTCCGGCGGCGGCGAGCTCGTCGCCGGGCGCAACCCGGTCGTCGAGGCGCTGCGCGCGGCGGTCCCCGCCCGCACCCTCTACGTCGCGAGCCGGATCGAGTCCGACGAGCGGGTCAAGGAGGCGCTCAAGCTGGCGGCCGACCGCGGCCTCGCGCTGCTCGAGGTCAGCCGCACCGACCTGGACCGGATGACGGACGGCGGCGTCCACCAGGGCCTCGCGCTGCAGGTGCCGGCGTACGACTACGCGCACCCGGCGGACCTCCTCACCGCCGCCGAGCGTGCCGGGCACGCGCCGCTGGTGGTCGCGCTCGACGGCGTCACGGACCCCCGCAACCTCGGGGCCGTCGTCCGCTCGGTCGCGGCGTTCGGTGGTGACGGCGTCGTCGTCCCGGAGCGGCGCGCCGCCGGGATGACGGCGTCCGCGTGGCGGGTGTCCGCCGGCGCCGCCGCCCGCGTCCCCGTCGCCCGCGCCACCAACCTGACCCGCGCGCTGGAGGAGTTCCAGCAGGCCGGCTGCTTCGTCGTCGGCCTGGACGCCGACGGCGACATGCCCCTCGGGCAGCTCGAGGTTGCGACCGAGCCGCTCGTGCTCGTGGTCGGCTCCGAGGGCCGCGGCCTCTCCCGGCTGGTGCGGCAGACCTGCGACCTCGTCGTGTCGATCCCGATGGCGGGCGACATGGAGTCGCTCAACGCCGGCGTCGCGGCCGGGATCGCGCTGTACGACGTCGCACGCCGGCGCAGCTCGCGCTGAACCCCGTGATCGTCCGGCCCGCCACCTCGGGGGACGCGCGCGTCATCGACGACGTGCTCGGTGCCGCGTTCGGCGGTGCGCAGGTGCCGGAGCTCGTCCACGCGCTGCGCGCCGCGACCGGCGAGGGCGACCGGATCGAGCTGGTCGCCGAGCACGACGGCGAGGTCGTCGGTCAGGTCCTGGTCACGCCGATCCCGCTCGAGAGCGCGCCGGGCGTCACCACGACGCTGGCGTGCCTGTCCCCGCTCGGGGTGCGGCCCGACCTCGCCGGGCGCGGCATCGGGAGCGCCCTCGTGCACGCCGCCCTCGCCGAGGCGCAGCGGCGCGGGGAGCCGGCGGTCGTCCTCGAGGGCGACCCCGCCTACTACCGGCGCTTCGGGTTCGTCCGGGCGTCCGACCACGGGCTCCGGCGTCCCTCCGAGCGGACGCCGGAACACGCCTTCCAGCTGCGGGTGCTGAACGGTCCCGCACCGCGCGGGCGGGCGCTCTACCCCGCGGCGTTCTGGGACGCCGACGCCGTCGGCCTCCCCTTCGAGGGCGTTCCCTGGCTCGACGAGCTCGAACGCGTCTGCCGGTTCGTCGAGGGCGCGGTCGGCGGCGACGTCCTCGACCGGCCCGTCCCGGCGTGCCCGGGGTGGGACGTCGGCGCGTTGCTTCGGCACCTCGGGGTCGTCCACCGGACGGTGACGGCCTGGGTCGGCGCCGGCCGGCGACCCCGCTCGACGCCGTCCGGCCCGGGCGACGGCGACGTCCGCGGCTGGTTCTCCTCCGGGTGGCGCGGCCTACAGGAGGCGCTCGACACGGGCCCGGCGGACGCGCCTGCCGCCACCTGGTGCCCCTGGGACGCCACGCTCGGGTTCTGGCGCCGCCGCCAGGTGCACGAGCACCTCGTCCACGCGTTCGACGTCGCCCAGGCGCTCGGCGTCCCCGAACCACTGGTGCCGGACGCCGTCGCGATCGACGGCGTCGACGAGGTGCTCCGGCTGTGGCTCGGCACCCGGCTCGGGCAGGCCGTCGGCGGCAGCGGGGACGTCGTGCGGCTGGTCGCCGGGAACCGCTGGTGGACGGTCGGCCTGCACCCGCACCTCGTCGAGGTGCACGACCGGCCGGTCGAGCCGGAGGCAGTGATCGCCGCGGAGGCGGACGTCCTCTACCGGTGGCTGTGGGGGCGGGCTCCGGACGCCGGGCTCGAGGTCACCGGCGACCGTCGGGTCGTCGCGGAGCTTCGGAGTCTGCTGGCCAGGGCGATGGCCTGAAGCTCTCAGGCCTCCAGGTCGTTGCCCTTGCCACCGTCCTTCGGCCCCTTGTCCTTCGACCCCTTGTCCTTCGCCCGCTTGTCCTTCGGGTCGCCGTCCTTCGTGCTCTTCTTCCCGCCGTCCCCGTGGTCCGCCTTACCGGTGGCGCGTGGCTCGACCGTCCGCCGGGCCGCGGCGGAGCCGCCGGTGGACGCCGGCCGCTGGGCCGTCGTGTTCGCCGCCGTGGTGCCGACCGGAGTGTGCGTGGCCGTCGTGCGCGAGGGCGTCGCCGACGTGGTGTCCGGGGCGCTGACGACGGCCCGCGGGGCCGACGTGATCGGGTCGGCGTGGCCGGCCGGCCAGCCCAGGACCAGCGCGAACAGCCCGACCGGCGTGAGCAGCGCCGCGGCGAGTGCACGGGTGCGGCGCTGACGCGGGAGCCATGGGCTGCGCGGCGACGGCCGCGCGGCGGCCGTGAGCCCGGCCAGGAGCGTCAGGACGCCGGACTCGCTCGCCCGGTCGGCCGGCTCGACGAGGTCGAGGTCGACGGGCGAGGCCGCGGCGGTCGGCTCGAGGTCGTCGTAGGGGTCGTCGTAGGGGTCGTCGTGGGGGTCGAGCACGTGGACCGAACCCAGCTCGAGGGCCGCGGTGGTCGCGGCGTCGGCGGCGCTCAGCGCCTCGAGGATCCGCGTGCGGGCCTCGGCGGCGGTGGGGCGCGCGGCCGGGTCGCGCGCGAGGAGAGCCGCGAGCAGCGGGCGCAGCGGACCGGCGTGCTCGGCGGGCGGCGCGTCCTGGGTGACGACGGCGGCGAGCGTGGGCAGCTGCCCGTCGCGACGGAACGGGGACTCGCCCTCGACGGCGGTGAAGAGCGTCGCGCCCAGCGACCACAGGTCCGACGCCGGTGTCGGCCGCTCACCGCGGGCCCGCTCCGGCGCCATGAACGCCGGTGAGCCCAGCAGCAGACCGGCCGAGGTCAGCGAGGCGTCGCCGTCGACCATCGCGATCCCGAAGTCCACCAGCACGGCGCGCCCGTCGGCGAAGAGGACGTTGCCCGGCTTCACGTCCCGGTGCAGGACACCGGCATCGTGCGCGGCCGTGAGCGCGTCGAGCAGGTCCAGGCCGATCCGGGCGACGGCGGCCGGCGTCATCGGCCCGTCGACGGCGAGGACGTCGGCGAGCGTCCGGGACGGCAGCAGCTCCATGACGATCCAGGGCCGGCCGTCCTCCTCGACGACGTCGTAGACCGTCACCGCGCTCGGATGGGTCACCCGCGCGGCCGCGCGCGCCTCGCGGAGCGCGCGTTCGCGGACGAGGGCGTCGTGCTCGTCGCCCGCACCCACGGGGGGCCGGATCTCCTTGACCGCCACGTCGCGGGAGAGCATCTCGTCACGCGCCGCCCACAGCACGCCCATCCCGCCGCGTCCCACGACGTGGCGCAGGCGGTACCGCCCGGCGACGACCCGGTTCTCTGCAGGCTCTGGCGACGACATCGTCGTCCGGATTACCCCACCAGGCCCAGGAGTAACGTCCCGATTCGCAACGTCGCCCGAGCGGCTCACGACGCGGGCCTGAACGAGGCGGCGATGACGTCGAACGTCGGCTTGAGCTGCGTCCACTGGTCGTCGGGGACGGACCAGTAGAGGGCGTACGCGCGACGGTCGTTGATCCGCAGGTTGCGGTCGAGCACGTGCAGCCTCCCGCCGGACGCCGTCCAGCGGAACTCCCAGTCCGCCACGTCCCAGCCGCGGCTGGCCGGCACGCGCTCCAGCCGGATCCGCTCGTAGTCGTTGAAGCGGGGGCTCGCGGCGCGCTCCTGCTCCTGCCAGTCGACGAGCGAGTCCGGCGCGGGCGACGTGGTCTGCGGCACGAGCAAGTAGGCACGGCTGCCGGGGCGCCGGAAGGTCACGTCGGTGCCCTTGCGGGTCGCCTGCCACCCGTTGGGGACGGCGAGGGAGAACCCGGTGGGGTCGGTGTACCGGCGGAACCCGGCAGGAACCGTGCTGCCGGACCTCGTGGCCGGCGCCGACCCGGAGGAGCCGGACCCGGACGAGCCCGATCCCGACGAGCCCGATCCGGACGAACCGGAGGACCCCGAGCCGGACGAGCCCGATCCCGAGGAGCCCGAGGAACCTTCCGACGACGCCGCCGTCGAGCTGGACGCGGCCGACGTGGTGGGCGTGGGCGAGGGGGAGCGGCCGGCACCGGCCGAGGGGGTGCCGCCGCCGTCGGTCGCGACATGCAGCGCGGCAGCCCCTGCGGGGAGCAGGACGAGCGCCGCCACCGTCGCCACGATCGCCCGCCGTCGGCCGCGATGGTCGCGCTCCGCCGGTGGCGCCGGTGGTGCCGGACGTTCGGTCGCGACGGTCGGCGCGGTCGGCTCGTCCCGGACCGGGGGACGCTGAACCGGCGTCGCGGTCTGCACCGGAGCGACCGGCGACCCGGACGGGGACGGCGCGAGCGCGGGCGACGGAACCGGCGCCGGGCTCGAGGCCGGACTGGGCGACGGACCCGATGCCGGACCCGACGCCGGACCCGACGCCGGGCTGGGCGTCGGACCGGGCGAAGGCATCGGCGGCGGGACGGGGAGCGCGTCGGCCGTCGGCTCGACGTCGACGGGTGCGGTGACCTGGGGGTCTCCGCCGCGTGCCGCGGCCTCGGCCAGCGCCTGCTCGAGCAGCTCGCGGGCCTGCTCGGCGGTCGGCCGCTGTGCGGGGTCGCGGGTGAGCAGGCCCTCGATCACCGGCCGCACCGGGCCCGCGTGCAGGGCGGGCGGCACCTGTTCGGTGAGCACGGCGTGCAGGGTCTGCAGCTGCCCCTCGCGGCGGAACGGCGGCTCGCCCTCGACGGCGGCGAAGAGCGTCGCGCCGAGCGACCACAGGTCCGCCGCCGGCGTCGGCCGGTCGCCGCGGGCGCGCTCGGGCGGCATATAGGCGGGGGAGCCCACGAGCATGCCGCTCGCCGTCAGGGTGGGGTCGTTCTCGACGCTGGCGATGCCGAAGTCGGTGAGCACGGCCCGACCGTCGGGCGGGAGCAGGACGTTCGCGGGCTTGACGTCGCGGTGCAGGACGCCGGCCCGGTGCGCCGCGTCGAGGGCGTCGACGAGGTCGAGTCCGATCCTGGCGACCCGCTCGGGCGGCAGCCGTCCGTCGTTCGCGAGCACGTCCGCGAGCGTGTGCGGCGCCAGCAGCTGCATGACGATGAACGGGCGGCCGTCCTCCTCGACGACGTCGTAGACGGTCACGGCGGAGGGGTGCGCGATCCGCGCGGCGGCGCGCGCCTCGCGCAGGGTGCGCTCGCGGATCAGGGTGCGCTGCTCCGGCGTGAGGTCCGGCGGCGGCACGACCTCCTTGACGGCGACGTCGCGGCCGAGGATCTCGTCGTGCGCGGCCCACACCGAGCCCATGCCGCCGCGGCCGATCCGCCGGTCGAGGCGGTACCGCCCCACCAGCAGCCGGCTCTCCGGTGCCAGAGACTCTGTCATCGGTCATTGCCATACCCATCGGGGGCACGGCTGAACATCACGAGATCGCCACGAACGGGTTCAGACCGAGCCGGCGCGCAGCTCCACGACGTGTCCGGCGGAGCGCAGGGAGACCGCGGTCCCGGCCGGGCCCCGGGTCCGGACGGTCACCGAGGTGCGGTCCGCGCGGAAGAGGTCGTGCGAGAACTCGATCGGCCGCCCGTCGCCGTCGAGCGTCGTCCGGGTGATCTCCAGCAGGGGGGCGCCGGTCCGGACGCCGAGGATCTGCGCCTCGTCCGGCGTCGCCTCACGGACCTCGATCCGCTCCTCGGCGTCGGCAGGCACGGTGCCGTAACGCTCCTCGAGCAGCTCGTAGATGGACCCGCCGAGAGACTGCTCGAGCAGATCGGGGAAGCGGTCGGCGGGGAAGCGGGCGTGCTCCAGCGAGATGGGCGACCCGTCGGCGAGGCGGATCCGCACGACGTCGTGCACTAGGCCGCCCGGCCCGAGCGCGAGCGCCCGCG
>DASQJO010000474.1:0-14679 GCA_035630955.1 Kineosporiaceae bacterium | reverse complement strand
ACCGCCGAGGAGTTCGAGGAGGAACACCGTGCAGCTCACGGCCTTGATCGACACTCTCGACGAGAGCGTCGACGAGCGCGTCGCGAGCCAGGTGCCGTGTCGTGTCAACGACCCGGAACTGTGGTTCGCCGAGTCGCCCGCCGACGTCGAGTTCGCCAAGTCGCTCTGCCGGACCTGCCCCGTCCGCGAGGCCTGCCTCGCCGGTGCGCTCGAGCGGCGTGAGCCGTGGGGCGTGTGGGGCGGCGAACTCTTCATCGCCGGCGTCGTCGTCCCGCGCAAGCGTCCCCGTGGCCGCCCCCGCAAGAGCGAGGTCGCTGCCTGATGTCCACGACGTACCTGGCGGTCACCGACCGCACGCGTCCCGGGTCCGACCGGGACGACGTCCACAACCCCAGCCTCCGCATCGTCGGCGCGTCCCGGCCCTCCGCCGTCCGCGCCCTACTCGCCAGGAGCATCACCATGACCGCTCTCTCGATCGAACGACGCGTACGAACGCTGCGTCGCCGGCCCAGTACCCGGGCCCTCGATCTGCCGAAGCTCGTCGCGTGGCACGAGCGGCAGGCCGACAGGGCCCGTCAGGACCTGGAACTCGCCAAGGCGACCTCGCTCTGGTCGCTCCCCGTCAACCGCTGACGGGGAGCCCGGACACACCTCGCCCCCTCCGGGGCGTCATCAGAACGGCGGCGTGCGTGCCCTCACCGGTGCGCACGCCGCCGTCGCACGTCGCCGCGAGGAGCGCTCAGGGGATCAGCAGCAGCTTGCCCGTCGTCGTGCGCGACTCGAGCAGGCGATGGGCCTCCGCGGCGTCGGCCAGCGGGAGCCGGGCGCCGACCCGGACGTCGAGGCTCCCCGACGCGACCGCTCCGAGGAGGTCGGCGGCGCGGGCACGCAGCTCCTCGGTGGTGGCGACGTAGTCGTGCAGCGTCGGCCGGGTGAGGAACAGCGACCCCTTCTGCATGAGCGTCAGCGGCGCGAGCGGCTCGACGGCCCCCGAGGCGTTGCCGAAGGTGACCATCATGCCCCGCGGCCGCAGCAGGTCCAGGCCCCGCGCGAACGTCGCCCGGCCCACCCCGTCGTAGACCACGTCCAGGGCCCGCGGCCCGGCGATCGCCTCGACGGCGTCCCCGAAGTCCTCCGCGTTGTAGTCGATCACGTGGTCCGCTCCCGCGCCGCGGACCAGCTCAGCCTTCTCCACCGAGCCGACCGTGGCGAACACCTCCGCGCCGCGGCTCTTGGCCAGCTGCACGGCCAGCCGCCCCACGCCCCCCGCCCCGGCGTGGATCAGGCAGCGGTCGCCTGCGCGTAGCGGGTAGGTGTCGTGCGTCAGGAAGTGCGCGGTCAGACCCTGCAGGACGGCGGCCGCGGCCCGCTCGGCGTCCACGCCCGGCGGGACGGGCACGGCCCGCGCGGCCGGGACGCGGACCAGCTCGGCGTACGACTCCGGAGCGTCGGACCACGCCACGACGTCGCCGGGCGCGAAGCCCTCGGCGTCCGCCCCCACCGCCACGACGGTGCCCGCGCCCTCGACCCCGGGCACGAACGGGAGCGGCATCGGGTACAGACCGGTCCGGTGGTAGGTGTCGACGAAGTTCACGCCGGCCGCCGCCAGGCGGACGACGAGGTCGCCGGGCCCCGGCTCGGGCTCCGGCCGGTCGACGAGGGTGAGGACCTCGGGCCCTCCGGTTCCGCGCACGCTGATGGCTCGCACGCGCACAGTCTGGCCGCCCTACCCGGTCGGGGCTCGGCGGGGAGCCGGTACGCCGACGGGTCGACGGAACGGACCGCGGACGTTACGACGAGCAGGGGATTTGTTGCAGGACTGTCGACGATCTGTAGCGAGCCCGACGCACTGCCGAACTACGGTCATGGACATGACCTCGAGCACCTGCTGCGCCGTCTGCGGCCTGCCCGCGTCGGCCGACCGGTCCCGGTTCACCTGGGCCCTGACGATCGAACCCGACGGGCGGCGCAGCTGGACGTGCACGCCCTGCGCCCGCGCCGCCCTGCCCGTGATCGAGAGCGGCGTCCCGATCGTCGCCCGCTCGATCGCCCAGTCCTAGATCGTCTAGTGTCGGGCTCGTGAGTACCAGCCCGGGGAAACCGGCGGTCTGCGCGACGTGCGGCGCCGTCGCGGCACAGGAGGCGCCCGTCACCTGGTCCGTCGCGGTCGAGAACGGCCGCCGGGTCTGGACGTGCGACCGCTGCGCCCGCGACCACCTGCGCAGCATCGAGGCGAAACTCGACACGTCCTGGTGGTGACGAGGACCCGGTCACTCCTGCTGCAGCTCCGCGACCTCGTCCGCGTCGAAGTTCGGCAGCCACTCGGCGAGGACGTCGAGCACCGGCACCTCGCCCTCGATCTGGCAGAGGACGCCGATGCCGCCGATCCAGACCCGATGGATGAGCAGGTACTCCGGCGGCAAGTTGAGCTTGAGCCCGACCGACCACTGGGGACGCCGCGGGTCGTTGACGTGGTTGAACAGCGCCCTCATCCAGTCCCGGGAGAACGTCCAGGTCGGGTGGCGCGCGGGCTCCAGGAACGGCGACAGGTAGTCGAGCAGCCCCTCGGCGTCGATGCTGATCGACGCCTTGATGAACCCCTCCTCCCGCAGGCCGGCGACGACGCCCTCGGCGTCCTCGAGCAGCGCGCGCGTCAGCAGCTCCCCGATCTCCGGCGGCATGCCCTCCGGCAGCCGCTTGACCGCGCCGAAGTCGAGGACCCCGAATCGGCCGTCCTCAGTGAGCCGGAAGTTCCCCGGGTGCGGGTCGGCGTGCAGCAGCCCCGCCCGCGCCGGGCCGGCGAGCATGAACTCCATGTACCGCCGGGCGCCGAGGTCACGCTCCTGCTTCGTGCCGGACGCGATGAGCCGGGAGAGCGGCACGCCCTCCAGCCACTCGCCGACGATCACGTGTGAGGTGTGCGCCACGACGTCGGGCACGGCGAACTGCGGGTCGTCGCGGAACGCCTCCGCGAACGTCGCCTGCGCCTGCGCCTCCAGCCCGTAGTCGAGCTCCTCGACGACGCGGGCGCGCAGCTCCTCGAGGATGGGCTTGAGGTCAAGACCCGGGATCCATCCCGCAGCCACCCGCGCGACGCGGGCGACCTGCGTGAAGTCGGAGATGAGGGCGTCGCCGGCGCCGGGGTACTGGACCTTGACCGCGACCGGTCGGCCGTCCTTCCAGACGCCGCGGTGCACCTGACCGATGGACGCGGCCGCCGCGGGGCGGTCGTCGAACTCGAGGAACTGCCGGCGCCACCGCGGGCCGAACTCCTCCGCGAGCACCTTGTGGACGGTCGCCGCCGGCATTGGGGGAGCGGCGTCCTGCAGCTTCGTGAGCGTGGCGCGGTAGGGACCGGCGAGCTCCTCGGGCAGGGCCGCCTCGAAGATGCTCAGCGCCTGGCCGAACTTCATGGCCCCGCCCTTGAGCTCGCCGAGCACCTTGAACAGCTGCTCGGCGGTGCGTGCCTGCACCTCGGCGGCCACGAGCTCGGCGGGGCGGCCGCCCACGCGCTTGCCGAGACCGAGCGCGGTGCGGCCCGCGAAGCCGAGGGGGAGGGTCGCCAGCTTCGCCGTGCGCGTCACGGCTCGCCGGGGCAGGTCACTCACGCCTCCATTGTCCCTTCTGCCTCCTCCGACCGCCCCCGGTGACCCGCCGGCTCCACCGAGGGGACGAGCGAGGTGCACCCGCACGACGGGTGCGGCGCCCAGGGGCGGCGGGAGACGAGGCCGTCCGGCAGCTCCACCTCGAGGGTGGCGCCGAGTGCGGCCGGTCGCCGGCGCCCGTCGAGGTGGCCGAGCACCTGCAGCGCCGCGAGCGAGGCCGCCAGCAGGGCGGACGCCGTCTCCTCCGGCACCCGCCCGCCACGCCCCGTCAGCTGGGCCAGCACTCGCGGCCAGGCGGGGTCGCGGTCGGCGCGGTGCAGGTCGAGGCAGCGCAGGCAGGGGGTACGGCCGGGCAGCACGAGCGGGCCGACGAGCACGCCGCGCTCCCGGACGACGACCGCGAGGTGGGGCAGCCCGGCCCGGACCAGCGCCGCCGCCTCGGTGCTGTCGGCGGCGGACGCGTGGACGAGGACGGCGAGGTCCGGCCCCGACGCGGAGCCGATCGGGGGCAGGGCGGCCTCGGGCCCGCGCAGGGCGGCCAGGGTCCGGAGCACGACGTGGTCGGCGGGTCGTCCGACGTCCGCGGGGAGCGCGCCGGCGGGCCCGACGTCCCCGGCTGTCACCGGGCGGTCGTCGACGAGGTCGACCTGGCCGACACCGGCGGCGGCGAGCGCGGTCGCGAGGGCGGTGCCCGTCCGCCCGGCTCCGCGCACCTCGACGACGCGCTGCGCCCGCGCCGCCATCAGCTCCCAGCCGTCGCCGGCGTCGTGCACGACGCTCCACACCGCGGCGTCCGGGGCGAGCCTCGGCGCGTTCCCGGCGACCCGTGCCAGCACGTCACGGCCCGCCCGCCGGTCCACGAGGACGCCGCCTGCGGCGAGCAGGCGCACGAGCGCGTGCGCGCGCTGCGCCTGCGGGGACGACGAGGCGGCGGGCAGCTCGCTCTCGTCGACGCCCCCGACGAGGAGCTCGACCAGCGCGCGGTCCGACGGCGTCAGCCCGTCGAGTACCGCGCCGTGCGTGCCGTCCAGCCCGACCTGCACCGTGCCCTCACCACGCCACACCGTGCGCAGGCCCGGCTTGATCTGCAGCCGCATCCCGCCCCCTCGCCGTCGCCCCGGACGAGGGTGCCAAACGGTCGCCGGCGGCGCAGGCGGCCGTCCACAACTCTCCCGCCGTCCACAACCGCCGATCCGGGGCGTCACACCCTTCGCCGCACCGACGCGGGACGACGAACGGCCCGCCCCCTGCCGGGGACGGGCCGCTCGGGCGATGCGAGCTGCGCGCTCAGGCCTTGCCGAGGATGCGGTTGAGGTTGGTGCCGCACACCGGGCACTTGCCCTTGGCCATGCGGCGGCCGTTCGTCTCGACGACGTTGCCCTCCGCCTGCCGCTTCTCCTTGCACTTCACGCAGTAGAACTCGCCGCTGTAGGTCTCGGCCATGATGGCTCCTCGTTGTCCGTGGTCCAGGGTCGTCGTGAGGGGCCGCCGGAGCCGGCGGATCGGGCTCGGACTCAGGGGAAGCGCGAGCCCGCCTCGTCACGACATGCATCCACCCTAGCCGAGGACGCGGCGTTGTCGTGCGCAGGCGGCCCCTTGTGACGCTCCGCGTCATCACGGACCGTCACTTCGCTAGCGTTCGGCAGGGATCGCGCCGAGGCGGTGGGAGGGCGAGGACGCCGATGAGCTGGTGGCAGGAGACCTACGAGCACCTGCGGGTCCGGCGGGAGGACGACGGCGTCGCCGTCCTGGTCCTCGACCTGCCCGAACGCCGCAACATGATGTCCGAGGCCATGACCGCGTCCTGGCGGCGCGCGGTGGCCGGCGTCGCCCGCGACCCCGACGTCCGCTGCGTCGTCGTCAGCGGTGCGGGTTCGGCGTTCTCCTCCGGCGGCGACCTCTCCTGGATCGGCGCCGAACCCGGCGCCTCCGTCGAGCGCCTGCGCGCCCGGATGGACGCCTTCTACCGGGACTGGCTGTCGATCGCGGACCTCGAGGTGCCGACCGTCGCGGCGGTGTCGGGCGCGGCCGTCGGTGCGGGCCTCGCGCTGGCGCTCGCCTGCGACCTGCGGTTCGTCGCCGAGGACGCCCGGCTGTCGGTCCCCTTCACCCGGCTCGGCCTGCACCCGGGGATGCTCACGACGTGGTCGCTGCCCCGCGTGGCCGGCGTCGCCGTCGCCCGGGACCTGCTCCTCACCGGTCGGGCCGTCGACGGCGCCGAGGCGGTGCGGCTGGGCATCGCGAGCCGCGCGCTGCCGGCGGGGGAGGTGCTCGCCGTCGCGCTGGAGACGGCACGCGGCATCGCGGCGAACGCGCCCGTCGCGACCCGGCTGACGAAGCTGGCGCTCGCCGGCGAGGGGCACGCCGACCGCGACGCCGCCATCCGGTGGGAGGCGCTCGCGCAGGCCGTCACGCTCACGACGGAGGACGTGCAGGAAGGGCTGGCCGCCCAGCGCGACCGGCGTCCGCCCCGGTTCACCGGCGGCTGACCCGCCTTTCGTGATGACCGGAAGGTGAGCGGGAAGGGAAGACCCCGGAACCGACGAGGCGCGCCTTCCCCTGCGCGCATCCCCGGCCCGGGGTCTGCGGCCTCACGCTAGGCCCGGCTCCGCGGCCGGTCAACGGCAGGATTCCCACTGCTGTGGACAGGTCTGTGGACGATCTGGGGAGAAGTCGCCTCCCGCTTGGGGACGGCCGGGGGACGACGTGTGGACGAGCGCGGGTCCGCCGTCCGGCAGAGTGCGATCGGCCTGCGCACTCGTACGCCCACCCTTGTGGACGGCGGATTCGTGCCGGCGTGTCGGTACCTTTGTGCTCATGGGAGCCGTCCCCGTGCCCACCCAGCCGTCGGACGTCGACGTCCGGCGCAGTCGGCGGCGCCTGCGGACCGTGACCGCCTACCGCGAGGGCGACCGCACCGTCGTCCTCATCCCCGCGCGCTTCACGGCCGCGCAGGAGCAGGAGTGGGTGCGACGGATGCTGGCCCGGCTCTCCGCGCAGGACCGCCGGCGGCGTCCCGGCGACGACGCCCTCGCCGCGCGCGCCGTCGAGCTCTCACGCCGCTACCTCGGGGGTCTCGCGCAGCCCGCGAGCGTCGCGTGGGCCGCCAACCAGAACAGCCGGTGGGGGTCCTGCACGCCCGCGGACCGCAGCATCAGGCTGAGCACCCGGCTGCAGGGCATGCCCGCCTGGGTCATCGACTACGTGCTGGTGCACGAGCTGGCGCACCTGATCGAGCAGGGACACGGGCCGCGGTTCTGGCGCCTGCTCGAGGCGTACCCGCGGACGGAGCGGGCCCGCGGCTTCCTCGAGGGGTTCGCCGCGGCCCGCCAGCTGCCGATCGGCGAGGGCGAGCTCCCCGAGGGCGAGCCGCCCTTGGGCGGTGCTCAGACCGAGCCGGCCTCCTGACGCCGTCCGCCGAGCAGCGCCGCCGCGCGGGTCACGAGGTCGACGACGCCGGGGGCGACCGCCTCGGGCAGGGCGTCCACGGGCCACCAGGCGACCTGCAGGCTCTCCGGGCTCACGTACGTCAGCGGGCCGGGCTCGGGGACGTCGGCGACCACGAGCGCGTGCTGGATGTCGAGGTGCCAGTCGACGACGCCCGGCCGGCACGGCGCCCGGTGCCGCGACAGCGCCACCACGTCGGGGAGGATCTCGCCGACGAGGCCGGTCTCCTCCTCGACCTCGCGCGCGGCCGCGAGCGACAGGGTCATGTCGTCCGACTCGAGATGGCCGCCGGGCTGGACCCAGACGCCGAGCCGGCCGTGCAGGACCAGGCAGGTGAGCCCGCCGTCGGGGGAGAGGACCACGGCCGACGCCGTGACGTGGCTGGGAGCCGCCTGCCGGGTGAGCAGGCCGACGCCGTGCTCGTCGAGCAGCGCCCGCCATGCCCACGCCTCGAACCGCTGCTCCGGCGTCGTCCTCGGCGCGCGCGCGATGGCGTGCCGGAGGTCGGCGACCAGTCCCTCGCGGGGCACCCAGGAGGTCGCCGTCACCGGCCGCCCTCCGGCCGCTCCTCGCCGGGCCCCTCCTCCCCGGGCCGCTCCTCCGGCGGGTTGTCGAGCAGTTCGGCGAGCGCCTCGTCCATGTCCGACACCTCCGCGTGCGACTCGTCGCGGGCGAAGCCCACGGGGTCCTCGAACGCCTCGGCCGTGGGGGCGAGGTCGGGGTGCGCCCACAGCGCGTCCCGCCCGGAGACCCCGCGCTCGGCCGTGAGCGCCGCCCAGACCACCGCGGCCTCGCGCAGCCGCCGCGGCCTCAGCTCCAGGCCCACGAGGGAGGCGAAGATGTGCTCGGCGGGCCCGCCCGCCGCGCGGCGCCGGCGCACGGTCTCGCGCAGCCGGGACCGGTTGGGCAGCGTCGCCGCCGCGGCGTCGACCACCTCGTCGATCCAGCCCTCGACCAGGGCGAGCGCCGTCTCGAGCCGTTCGAGGGCGGCGCGCTGCTGCGGCGTCGTCTGCGGCTCGAACAGGCCGGACGAGAGCGCCTCCTGCAGCGCCTCGGGGTCGCTGGGGTCGACGCTGCGCACCGCCTCCTGGAGCGCGTCGACGTCGATGGTGATGCCGCGCGCATACTCCTCGACCGCACCGAGCAGGTGCGCGCGCAGCCACGGGACGCCGGCCATGAGCCGGGCGTGCGCCGCCTCGCGCAGGGCGAGGTAGAGCCGCACCTCGTCCGTCTCGAGGCCGAGCCCCTCACCGAAGGCCGCGATGTTCGCGGGCAGCAGCGCGGCGCGGCCGGCCGGCAGCAGCGGCAGTCCCGTGTCGCCCGCACCGACCACCTCGGTCGCGAGCGTGCCGAGCGCCTGCCCGAGCTGGGCGCCGAAGAAGGCTCCGCCCATCCGGCGGACCATGGGGAGCGCCCCGCCGATCATCGATCGCATCTCCTCGGGCGCCTGTGCCGCCATCGCGGTCGACATCGCGTCGGAGACGGACGCCGCGATCGGCTCGACGATCCCCTTCCAGGTCGGCAGGGTCTTCTCGACCCACTCGGCGCGGCTCCACGCCTCGGTCCGCGCCGTCGCCGACCCCAGCTCCGTGACGTTGTCGAGCCACAGATCCGCCGTCCGCAGCGCCTCGGCGACCTGGCGCTGCTCGGCGTCCGGCACCGACGGGTCGCCCTCGCGGGCCGCGACGGCACGCGCGACGTCGTGGGCGGCCTCCCAGTTGACCGGGCCGTCCCCCGACGTCAGCGAGCCGCTGAACATCTGCTGCACCTGCGCGAGCATCGCCTGCATGCCGGCCGCGTCCTGCGGGAACCCGGGCATGTCGACCAGGCCGGGCGGCAGCATGGCGCGCAGCTGCTCGGGGTCGACCCCGCCGGGCCCGAACATCGCCTGCAGCATCGCGGCGAGGGGATCGGGCTGCTCGTCGTCGTCCCGGCGCTCGGGCAGTCCGCCCTGGCTGTCGCTCATCGTGATCACGCCCGTCGTGTCGGGGCCCGCGAAGGGCCGGTGGTCGAGGCCGGTGGGCAGAGCGAGGGCGACCGGCCGTCGTCCCGGGCAACGCGCGAGGCCGTCCGGACGTCCCCACGGTATGCGAGGAGGCGCGTGCTGCGAACCGTGGGCGGGAGGCGTTCGCGGAGGGCGCAGCGCGGCCCGTACGCTGATCCGAGAGGCGGCCACACGGGGGCCCCGCGAGCATCGCAAGGGAGGGCCGGACGTGTCCCACGACCTCACGGGTGCGCCGGCGCCGGCCCAGCCCCAGCAGCCCGCGCCGGGGAACCTGCCCGAGCAGCGCGCCGGGCTGCAGCCGCGCACGATCCTGCTGCTGCTCTCGCTGTTCGTCTCCGTGCTGCTCGTCGCGGTCGTCGCCATGCTGCCGGTGCCCTACGTGGTGCTCAGCGAGGGTCCGGCGCTCAACACGCTGTCGGCTCCGGGCGGCAAGCCGCTCATCGAGATCAGCGGCCGCACGACCTACCCGACGAGCGGCGGGCTGTACCTGACCACCGTGTCGGTGCTCGGTGGACCCCGGCCGGTCACGCTGCCCACCGTGCTGCGGGCCTGGCTCGACCCGGACGAGGCCGCCGTGCCCGTCGAGGCCGTCTTCCCGCCCGGACAGACCGCCCAGCAGGCGGACGAGGAGACCCGGCAGGAGATGACCGACTCCCAGACCGCGGCGACCGCGGCCGCCCTGCAGGAGCTCGACATCCCGGTCACCGTCTCCGTGGGCGCGCTGGTCCGCGGGGTTCCCGCCGCGCGTGCCCTGAAGGTCGGCGACGTGCTGCTCGCCGTCCAGGGCCACCCCGTCACCGGCTACTCCTCCCTCCGGGCCGCCGTCAGGGGGGTCGCCCCGGGGCAGGTCGTCGCCGTGCGCGTGCGCCGCGGCGGCAGCGAGCAGACCGTCGACGTCACGACGACCAAGGACCAAGGGGGCCAGACCGCCCTCGGGGTCGTGCCGCGGTACGCGTTCCCGTTCCCGGTCAAGATCCAGATCAACGACATCGGCGGGCCGAGCGCGGGGACGATGTTCGCGCTCGGGATCGTCGACAAGCTCACGCCGGGCGACCTCACGGGCGGCCAGCAGATCGCGGGCACCGGCGAGATCAGTCCCGACGGGACGGTGTCGCCGATCGGCGGCATCGCGGAGAAGATGATCGGCGCCCGGCACGTCGGCGCCCGCTGGTTCCTCGCCCCCGCGGAGAACTGCGGTGAGGTCGTCGGGCATGTCCCCGCGGGGCTGCGCGTGGTGCGGATCAGCACGCTGCGCGGCGCGCGCGAGGCTGTCGAGGCCATCGCGAAGGGGGACGCGGCGGCCGAGTCCCTGCCGACCTGCTCCTGACCGCCGCGCCGGACGATCCTCAGGCGAGGGTCGCGGTCAGCGCCTCGAGCAGACCCGGGACGAGGTCGGGGCCCGCGGCGACGTCGCTGTCCCGGTCGTGGTCGCGGGCGCGCACGGCGCAGGCCCCGGTGCCGTCGCGCATCACCGCGGCCGCCAGCCGCACCTCGCGCCGGGCCGGGTGCTGGGCGAGCCAGGCGATCGCCTCGTCGGCGTCCGCGGGCATCTGCGCCTCGACGTCGGGCGGGACGACGACCCGCTCGGTCACCACGGCGGCGCCGTCGACGGTCGGCGGCCAGGACACCGACCCGAGCAGCTCCTCCAGCGACGACGCCTGCGGGAGGTCCTCCTGCTCGACGATCGTGATGTGTTCCGGGTCGGCCTGCGCGGCGGCCACGACGTCCGCGGGGAGCCGGGCGGCGAGCTCGCGGTCGCGCGCGAGCGCGTCCGCCGTCCGGATCAGCGCGAAGAGGCGGATCGGCCCGTCCCAGCCGCCGGTCGCGACGTGCTGCTCGAGCTCGCGGACCGCGCGGAGCACGGCCTCCTGGCGGGTCGGCTCCGCCCCCTGACGGGGCAGTGCCGCGGCGGGCGGGACGTCGTCCGGGCTCACGCCGTGATCCTCGCACGGGGCCCGCCGCCCGGCCCGCGCGGGGAACCACAGGATCGCTGGGTAAGTTCTCCACCCGTGAGCTTCGAGTCCGAGCCCGTCCGCGGCTCGCGACCGGTCGTGCGGCGCCGCCGTCGACGCGGCGCGCTGATTCCCACGCTGATACTCCTCGGCGTCCTGATCGTCCTCGTGCTCGTCGTGGACGGGATCTGGACCGATGCCCTCTGGTACGGGCAGCTCGGGTTCACCTCGGTGTACCGGACCCAGCTGCTGATGCAGATCCTCCTCTTCGTCCTCGGGTTCCTCGTGATGGCCGGCGCGGTGCTCTCCTCGCTGATCATCGCGTACCGGACGCGGCCGGTCTACGTCCCGACGGCCAGCGAGCAGAGCGGGATCGAGCGGTACCGGGAGGCACTGGAGCCGCTGCGGCGCCTCGTCGTGCTCGCCGTCCCCGCCGTGCTGGGCATCTTCGCCGGCTCCGCCGTGACCGGCCAGTGGCAGACCGTGCTGCTGTGGTGGAACGGCGTCTCCTTCAACCGCGACGACCCGCAGTTCGGGCTCGACGTCGGCTTCTTCGTCTTCACGCTGCCGTTCGTCGAGTTCCTCGTGGGGTTCCTCACGGCCGTCGTCGTCCTGAGTGGGATCGCGGCGATCGTCGCCCACTACCTCTATGGCGGGCTGCGGCTGGCCGGACCGGGGCCGAGGCTCACGTCCGCCGCGCGGATCCACCTGTCGGTGATCGCGGCGGCGTTCCTGTTCCTGCGGGCCATCGACTACTGGCTCGGCCGGTACGACCTGGCCGTGAACTTCTCCGGCCGGTTCACCGGCCTCAACTACACCGACGCGCACGCGACGCTCACCGCGCGCGGGATCCTCGCCGGCATCGCGCTCATCGTCGCGGCGCTGTTCATCGTCGGCGCCCTCGTCGAGGGCTGGTGGCGCTCGCTGCCGGTCTACGGCGTGGTCGGGCTGCTGGTCTGCGCGATCCTCATCGGGGGCATCTACCCGGCGATCGTCCAGCGCTTCCAGGTCACGCCGAGCGCGCAGACCCTCGAGGCGCCGTACATCCAGCGCAACATCGACGCCACGCGCGCGGCCTACGGCCTCGATACGGTCAAGGCGGACAGCTACTCGGGGCAGACGCAGGGGGCGCAGGCGGCCGCCAAGGCGGCCACCACGGCGCAGCCCGGGATCCGGCTCATCGACCCCACGGTGGTCACCGACGCGTTCCGCCAGCAGCAGCAGATCAGCCAGTACTACACGTTCCCGGAGAGCCTGGACGTCGACCGCTACACCGTCGAGGGCGCCCAGCGGGACAGCGTGGTCGCCGTCCGCGAGCTCAACCAGGGCGGGCTCGGCGCGGATCAGCGCAACTGGATCAACGACCACATCGTGTACACGCACGGCATCGGGCTCGTCGCGGCCTACGGCGACCGCCCCGGCTCCAACGGCAACCCGGACTTCTACGAGGAGAACATCCCGCCGACCGACACGATCGGGAAGTACGAACCTCGGGTGTACTTCGGCGAGGAGTCGCCGGACTACTCTATCGTGGGAGCTCCGCCGGGGAGCCCACAGCGCGAGCTCGACTACCCGACCAGCAGCACGACGCGGCAGCAGAACACGACGTACGGCGGCTCCGGCGGGGTGTCGATCGGCTCGCCGGTCAACCGGCTCCTGTACGCGGTCAAGTTCCGCGAGCAGAACATCCTCTTGTCGGACGCCGTGACGAGCCAGTCGCGGATCATGTACGACCGGTCCCCGCGCGACCGCGTCCAGAAGGTCGCGCCGTACCTGACCCTGGACGGCGACCCCTACCCGTCCGTCGTCGACGGCCGCGTCGTCTGGATCCTCGACGGGTACACGACCACCAGCCAGTTCCCGTACTCCCAGACGACGTCCCTGCGCGACGTCACCTCGGACTCGGTGACGCAGCGGAACAGCAATGTCGTGGCGCTGGACGCGCAGGACATCAACTACATCCGCAACTCGGTGAAGGCGACGGTGGACGCCTACACCGGTGCGGTCACGCTGTACGCCTGGGACGAGGCCGACCCGGTGCTCAAGACCTGGATGAAGATCTTCCCGGGGACGGTCAAGTCGCTGAAGGCCATGAGCGGCCAACTCATGTCGCACGTCCGGTATCCCGAGGACCTGTTCAAGGTCCAGCGGACGATGCTCGGCCGGTACCACGTGACCGACGCGAACGCGTTCTTCGGCGGACAGGACTTCTGGCAGGTCCCGGCCGACCCGACGGACAACGACGCCTCGCCCGGCCTGCAGCCCCCGTTCTACTTCTCGGTGCAGATGCCGGGCCAGCCGTCGCCCACGTACTCGTTGACGTCGACGTTCATCCCGCAGAGCAACGGGACGCAGACGCGGAACGTGCTCACCGGCTACCTGGCCGTGGACAGCGACGCCGGCTCGAAGGCCGGCGTCAGGGGCGAGGACTACGGCCAGCTCAGGCTGCTCCAGCTGCCGAAGGACACCTCGGTGCCGGCACCAGGGCAGGTCCAGGCGAACTTCACCGCGGACGCCGTGGTGAGCAACCAGCTCAACATCCTCGGCGGCGGCCGGACCGGGTCGGGCTCACTGCTGGAGTACGGCAACCTCCTGACACTCCCGCTGGCCGGCGGCCTGCTCTACGTGGAGCCGGTGTACCTGCGCAGCTCGGTGGGGTCGACGTCGGTGCCGCTGCTGCAGCGGGTGCTCGTCTCGTACAACAACAGCATCGGCTACGCGCAGACCCTCTCGTGCGCCCTAGACCAGGCGTTCAACAACCGGCAGCCGGGGACCGGCAACAGCCAGGCCTGTGCGGGCGACCAGGCTGCGACCGGGGCCAACAACGGCACGGGCAACCAGGGGACGGAGACCACGCCCCCCAGCTCGAGCGGGCCGACCAGTCCCGGCACGAGCAGCGGCGGCACACAGAGCGCCCAGCAGCAGCTGCAGCAGGCGCTGGCGGCCGCGCAAGCCGCCTACAACGAGGGCCAGGCGGCGCTGAAGCGCGGCGACTTCGCTGCCTACGGGAAGGCGCAGCAGAAGCTCGCCTCCGCGCTCCAGCAGGCGAGGGACGCCGAGCAGCGGCTGGTGTCGACCCCAGCGGCCTCGGCCACGCCGAAGCCGTCGGCGACGGGGTAGTACCCACGCGGCGACCGGGTCGGCAGGGCCCGGCCGCCGTCGCGGGGCGGATTTGCCGTGGCGGACGACGGACAGTAATCTGGCTGAGCCGACGCGGGGTGGAGCAGCTCGGTAGCTCGCTGGGCTCATAACCCAGAGGTCGCAGGTTCAAATCCTGCCCCCGCTACCAGGGGAAACGCCCTCTCAGAGATCATCTGAGGGGGCGTTTTCGTGCGCCGTGCTAACGGAATTTGCTAACGAACGGCATCTGGATCTGACCTCGACCTCGTCGACGACACGATCAGCGCCTCCCGCGCGAACAACTCAGTGGCGACGCGACCGCTCACCTCGTCCCGGGCCCGCACCGCTCTGCGACCCGCACCAGCCGCGCCCTGGTGCAGCGACGCATGTGTACGCCCGGATCGGGCAGGGCCGATGGGGGTATCGAGCCCGCTACCGGTGAGGAGCGCCGATGGCCCGCACAGAGCAACACCGGCCGGAGATCGTCGTCGGACTGGTGGCGACCCCGCCGGACTACCCGGCTCGGGTGACCGCGCGGCTGAGGGCCGAG
>DASQJO010000473.1:0-1525 GCA_035630955.1 Kineosporiaceae bacterium | reverse complement strand
GAGGAGCGCGGATCAGGCGGCCCGGTCCCCCGTCGCGCTCGCGTCGATCGCCTCCTCGGCCTCCTGGACGAGCCGCTCACGGCGCTGCTTCGCCACCTGCTCCTCGTAGGCGCGCACGAGCGCGGCCAGCCCCGAGGCGGCGAGCGAGCAGACCGCGGCCACGAGGGCCCAGCGCTGCAGCGCGGCACCGCCGTCGAGCTGGTCGCTGCGGACCAACGCCCACAGCGGCGGACCCGCGACGACGACCGCGAGGAGGACGCCGAGTCGAAGCGGCCTCACGACGCCGAACCGTGCACGAGCTGGGCGCAGAGCACCGCCGACCACGTGAACCGGTCGACGGGGATGCCCTCGAGCCGGACGACGGGCAGGCCGAGCTGCAGGACGGCGGCCGGCTCGTCGGCGGAGGCGGTGCCCTCGACGGCGAGCGCGTCGACCTGGCCGAGCGCGTCGAGCATCGCCTGGGACCTCTCGATCGGGTCGGCGGCCGAGACGAGGGCGATCACGGCGCCCGCGTCCACCGTCTGCAGGCTCTCGACGGCGCGCAGGGTGCCGTAGTCGCCGTCGGCCTCGATCGCGACGACGACGTCGCCGAGGTGCCGGGCCTCGGTCAGGGCGGCGCCGCGCTCGGCGCCGGCGCGGGCGGGCACGACGACGACGGGCCGCGGCGCGGGGCCGGTGGCGAGGTCGAGCGCGGTCCGGTGCGCCTCGAGCCGCACGGACGCCGACGGGCCGACCACCGCGACCACGCGCGTCGCCGGGTCGATGTCGACGTCGGGCATCCGGTCGAGCATCCGCAGCACGGAGGTGAAGCGGTCGCCGGGGCGCAGCGCGCGGGTCCAGGCAGGGGGCACGCCGAGCGAGCGCAGGACGCGCCGGTCCTCGGCGAGCTGCACGTCCTCGCGGCGGTCGCGGGTGGTGGCGCGGTCGGCCGTGCCCCGCCCGAGGGTCTGGCGCTCGAGGAGCGGCCGGGGCTGCAGCGGGACGACGGGTGCGACGGGCGCCGCGGTGGGTGCGCCGTAGGCCGCGGACGCCGCCGAGACGGCCGCGGCCGCGGGCGTCTGGACCGGCGTCTGTGCCGGGGTCTGGGCGGGGAGCCGGGGGGCCGGGATCGGTGCGGGCGCGGCCTGCGCGGCCGGTGCGGGCTGCGGCTGCGGGGCAGGCGCCGCGGGGGCGCCGGCCGTGGTGCGGAGCTGGTCGAGCAGCGTCGTGAACTCGGGCCGCGTGGTCGACGGCTTGACCGGCGAGGGCGCCGACTCCCGCTCGAGGAGGGTGCGCAGCGCCAGGTCCAGCATCTGCGAGGCGTCGCCGGAGGTGCGGGCACCGGCGAGCTCGGCGGCGTCCGCACGGTCGGCCAGCCCGAGGATGCCCTCCTCGGCGGCGACCTTCGGGTCGCCGGCGGCTGCGGCGAGCCGGCGCGCCAGCCGCTCGACGGCCGGGGCGCGGTCCGCGGTGGCCTCGCTCATGGTGGTGTGTCCCTTCGGTGCGGCGTGGTCGGTGCTGTTGAGATCGAGATGGCGATCGAGGT
>DASQJO010000472.1:0-1590 GCA_035630955.1 Kineosporiaceae bacterium | reverse complement strand
TCCCGGCCACCGCGCCCGCGGTGGTGGACGTCTCGGCCACCGACGACGCCGGCGCCACGACCTAGGGCCGCGCCGGCAGGGAGCGTCCCGCGACAGGAGACGCCCCGTGACGAGCCCGAGTCCGACCGCCCGCCGACTGCCGGGGGGACGCGCACGCACGATCGTGGCGCGGCTCCTCCCCCGCCGCGTCAAGGCGGCACTGCGGAGGCGCTTCCGCGGCAGCTACCTGTTCCCGGCGCCACCTCCGCGAGCCGCACGGCCCCGCCCGCCGGCCGGGCCCCGGGTCGTCACGGTGCCCAGGCCGGGGAGCCCGGACGCTCCCCCGCTGGTGATCGAGACGCCGAGGCACCTGCTCGTGCCCCGGCGGCTGGAGTCGCACGGGCTCGCCGGCTACGAGCCCTACGCCCTCGAGTGCTTCCTCACCCTCCTGGACGTCGCGGGCCCCGGCGCGGTGCTCGACGTCGGCGGCAACGTCGGGCTCTACGCGCTGCTCGCGGCGGCGTGCTCCGACCGGGAGGTCCGGGCCTTCGAGCCCGCGCCCGACCTGGCCGCCGTGGCCCGCGCCGTGGCGGCGCGCAACGGGCTCCCCGTCGCCGTCGAGGAGCTGGCGCTCGGCCGCGAACCGGGGACCGCCACCCTGTACCTCTCCGACTCGACCGACAGCTCGAACTCGCTCGCCGAGGGCTTCCGGCGCAGCTCGCACCAGCTCGAGGTCGCCGTCGAGACGCTCGACGGCTACTGCGCACGCACCGGGATCGTCCCCGCCGTCCTCAAGGTCGACACCGAGACCACCGAGCCCGACGTCCTGGCGGGCGCCGCGGAGGTCATCGCGCGCCACCGGCCGTGGATCCTCTGCGAGGTCCTGTACGGGCGCCGGACGGGCGAGCTGGCCGAGGTCATGGCCCCGCACGGCTACACCTGGTACCACCTACGTGGGGAGGCGGGCCACGAGCCCGTCGTCACGATGGACGGCGATCCCGGCCACGTCGACCTCATGTACCTGCTCGCCCCCGAGCCCGTCGACGAGGCGTTCTGGCAGCGGACCACGGCGTGGCGGGCCGCGCTCGAAGGGATCACCCCGGGGCCGGTCGAGCTGACGCCACCACCGGCCGCCCCCGTCCCCGAGAAGGCCTCGGTCGGCTGAGCGGGCGCCGTGGTCGCGTCAGGGCGCGCCGATGACGCGGCGCGTGACGCCCTCCCACGCGCCGGCGTCGGTGACGCGGCGGCCGTCGACGAGGGTCCGGACGCCGGGGACGTCGGCCGCGGTCAGCGACCGGTAGGCGGCGTGGTCGGCCTGGACGACGACGGCGTCGGCCTTGTCCCCGAGGTGGAACGGGGTGAAGCCGAGCGCCTGCAGCTCCTCCTCGGCGTACAGCGGATCGTGGACGGCCACGTGCGCGCCCCGGGCCTGCAGCGCCTCGACGGTCGCGAAGACGCCGGAGAAGGCGGTCTCCTTGACCCCGCCCCGGTACGCGGCACCGAGGACCGCGACGGTCTGCCCGGCGAGATCGCCGTGCGCTCCCTCGAGCAGCCCGACGGTGTACTCGGGCATGCCGGCGTTGGCCTCGCGCGCCGCGCGGACCACGCTGG